>CBDUKK010000206.1:0-4230 GCA_965367795.1 uncultured Gammaproteobacteria bacterium | reverse complement strand
TTCTCTTTATAGATAGAGTAGGCTTTTCGATATGAAATAAGCGCTGAGTCATCTTCACCAAGACTTTCGTATATAATGCCCTCGAGGTAACGCAGGAATGCATCCTCATCCGGCTCATCGCCCCACTCCATCATTTTGACATTCGCCTGCAACATCTCGACACGTGCACTATCGAGTTGGCCGAGCTGGATATAATTCATCGCCATATAAGCATGTAACAAGAGTTGCTCGTAGCTATCACCATCATAACCACGCATGGTCTCATTTATAGTGACTGAAGCAAGGTTCTCCGTCACACTGAAACCATACAGCTTCTCGATCTCTTGCTTTGCGACCTCAAAGATCTGGTTGCTACCTGTGAAATTGTTATTTATGCGGCGTAGCATGCCTTTATCTAACGACGAGACAACCTCTTCCATGTCCTTATCCTTCTCTTCTGCGATTGCAAGTGAGAGCTCAGGATAGCCGGTCAGAAGGCCGTCTCGCATGGTAGTCGCATGACTACCATAACTGGCACATGACTGTATAAGTGCGCCCAGAGCAAGCAGTAAAGAAACCTTCAGGCACAAAAAAAATGAGCCACCATGTACCACCCTTCCATCAAGAGATGGTGAGTGTTTATTTAGCATGTGATAGGCATAACGAATAGCAGTCATAGTATTAAACTTCCGTGTTATTAAACAGTTATTTTATAAACGGAAGCCACCCTTCTCTACGGTTTTCTTTATCTTCTTCTGTCCTACCCATACTTTACGATTGCTACCTAACTCGATAAGAGTCAAATCTATCTGGTAGAAACGTGCCTGCTCACCGCTAACTGCGTCTACGATACTGTTGATCGATCCCTGTAGCATGAAATCAGCACCGACTTCATTACCCATCGCTTTGCGTGTCTCTTCTGTTGCATTCAGATCCTGATCTTTTACTTCACTACGAACCTCTTCACGTGCTTGTGCAGATGCGACAAACTCAACTTCACCTGAATTGATCAGTTCACGCTCCATGTCTGCTATGAAGGTACGTGTATTGATGTGTTCATGACTGAGATTTCGCACAGTGCCAACGATCACTGTCGGTGCTTTACCCTTGTCGCGATTGAACTTACTTAGCCAGTTACGAGACAGCACATCCTGAATCATCTCCTGTGCCACCAGGCGTGAATCGGTGTCATTCCAGTTTCCGCTCAAATCTGTAACCGTGTCTGACTCCACACGACTAACCGTCGGATTACAACCAGCCAATAAGAATAATGCACCGAGTAAAGGTAATAACAGGCTTGTTGCTGGGTTATGTAGATTCATCTTTATGCTCCTTTTTAAGCGCAGGCTTAAACTTGTATATTTATGGTTAAAATTGATTTTAGATTGTTTAATGATGAGATTTATAACACTAAGTTTCCAAAGTGACTAGCTTATCCAGAATATTTATTAAAAAATAATGACATATTTCACATTAATGCCATCTTGATACACCACAGCAACCTGATTTCGTATTGAAGATTACGCTAGAAGTTGCACTCATGCTGTGCAACAGGTATTGTCGCGACATGAAAAATATCGATACACTCTTACATGCACGCTGGGTCATCCCTGTCGATAATACTAACCGTTATCTGGCAAATCATTGCATTGCGATACATGATGACAAGATCCTCGAAATCTTACCTTGCGACGATGCCAGAGAAAAATACAGCGCATCCGTAACCAGAAACTATGATCAGCATGCACTGATCCCAGGATTGATCAATAGCCATACCCATGCTGCCATGAACCTGTTTCGCGGTCTCGCCGATGACCTGAGCCTTATGGACTGGCTAGAAAATCACATCTGGCCGGCAGAGTCTATGCATGTCAACGAAGCATTCGTTCACACCGGTACCGAGCTGGCGATAGCCGAGATGATCCGTGGCGGCACAACCTGTTTCAATGATATGTACTTCTTCCCGGATATAACAGCACGTGTCGCCGCCGATATCGGTATGCGCGCCAGTGTTGGTCTTATACTGATCGACTTCCCGACGGTATGGGCAAATAACAGCGAAGAATACATCGACAAGGGCCTTGCCGTATTTGACCATTACAAAGGTCACGACCTGATCAAGACCGCCTTTGCACCTCATGCGCCTTATACCGTCTCTGATCAGCCGTTAAAACGAATCCGCACATTGTCTGATGAACTTGAACTAAACATCCACATGCATATCCATGAGACGGCATATGAAGTAAGTGAGGCCAAGAAGAATACCGGTGTACGTCCGTTGACAAGGCTGTACGAACTAGGGTTGCTAACGCCCGCATTACAGGCAGTACACATGACCCAGTTACAGGATGATGAGATCCCACTGCTCGCTTCTACCGGAAGCCATGTCATACATTGCCCGGAATCGAATATGAAACTGGCCAGCGGTATCTGCCCGGTAAAACAGTTACTTGAGGAAGGCGTCAATGTGGCACTAGGCACCGATAGCAGCTCAAGCAACAATGATTTAGATATGTTTGGCGAAATGCGAAGCGCCGCCATGCTGGCCAAGATCAGCTCCATGGACGCGA
This sequence comes from uncultured Gammaproteobacteria bacterium, assembly GCA_965367795.1. Classification (GTDB taxonomy): domain Bacteria; phylum Pseudomonadota; class Gammaproteobacteria; order SZUA-229; family SZUA-229. The sequence continues at coordinate 1,681 of CBDUKK010000206.1, read as the reverse complement.
CGGCTGTATCAGCCGAACAGGCGCTAAAGATGGCCACCATCAATGGTGCTCGAGCCCTTGGCATCGATGATATTACCGGCTCATTAGAACCTGGGAAATTTGCTGATATCGTTGCGGTAAATTTCGATACAATAGAGACTGTTCCAGTCTATGATCCAGTCTCTCACCTGGTCTATTGCAGTTCAAGAGAGCACGTCAGTGATGTCTGGATAGCAGGCAAACAACGTTTAACTGATAGAGTACTAAATACCATTGACGAGTCCCGCTTAAAACTGGACTGCATCAGGATCAGTGAAAGAATCAATGAAAATCAGTAATTCAATAACTTAAATCAAATATTGAAAGTATTTTGCAACATAATAACCCACTCAAGAAACCCGGCTTATGAATCAATCAGCAAATATCGACCCATCAGAAATAAAGAAGTTTGAAGACCTGGCTTCACGCTGGTGGGATGAACATGGCGAGTTCAAACCACTGCATGAGATGAACCCGTTACGCCTGAACTTCATCAATAGCGGCTCTCCGCTTGAAGGCAGAACCGCCTGTGATATCGGCTGCGGCGGCGGCATACTGAGTGAAAGCATGGCCAGGTGCGGCGCCATAACGACCGGCCTCGATATGGGTAAAGCGCCATTATCGGTCGCCCGTTTGCATGCCATGGAGAGCGAACTGGATATCGATTACCAGCAGCTAACTGCCGAAGAATTCGCACGGCAAAATCCAGCAAGCTACGATGTTGTTACCTGCATGGAATTGCTGGAACATGTGCCTGATCCGTCATCTGTCATCAGTGCCTGTTACACCATCGTCAAGCCTGGTGGCTCCGTGTATTTTTCCACCATAAACAGGAATCCAAAATCCTACCTGTTTGCCATCATCGGTGCTGAATATATGATGAAAATGCTACCTCGCGGAACACATGATTATGCACGGTTCATAAAGCCTTCCGAACTTGACCAGTGGGCGAGAAATGCGAGTCTAAAGCTGGAGAGCCTAAAAGGCGTTAGCTATAACCCGTTCACAAGCCTGTTCAGCCTGTCGAGTGACGTCGATGTCAACTACATGGCTCGATATACACGCCCAGAATAAGTCTGATGATTCAACTATCGTGAGCGATAAAGCAAACTGCAGGATCAATACCGTATTATTCGATCTCGATGGCACCCTGATTGATACCGCACCAGATATGGCTGCGGCACTCGATATCCTGTGTGATGAAGAACAGCATATGCGACGCCCCTATTCCGAAATCCGGCCGATTGTTTCCAATGGCAGTGTAGCACTGGTTAAACTGGCTTTCGGCGATGACGCGGATGAACAGACACTCGAACGTTTAAAGAAACGTTACCTGGAAATTTACCAGGATCATCTCTCGGTACATTCTCGGCTATTTGACGGCATGGAGGTACTGTTAAAAAAACTCGAAAAAAATGGCATAAAATGGGGCGTTGTAACGAACAAACCAGGCTGGTTAACCGAACCACTGATGGAGTCACTCGGCCTGCACCAACGTGCCGCATGCATAGTCAGTTCTGACTCGACAAAAAACCGTAAACCTCACCCGGAACCTATGTTCTATGCTTGCAGGCTGACGGATGCCCAGCCGAATGAATGTGTTTACATCGGTGATGCCCGACGTGATATCGAAGCGGGACATAATGCCGGCATGAAAACCGTT
>CBDUKK010000205.1:0-4237 GCA_965367795.1 uncultured Gammaproteobacteria bacterium | reverse complement strand
CGGTTAAAAACCCGAACCGTATAACCCTGTGACATGAAACGCTCAACGAAAGCATGTCCCATCAGGCCAATGCCTATAATTCCTATATCCACAGTGCACCATATATAACAAGATAAAACTTACATTGTAATGGATTTTTAGTAATGGGTAAGTCGAATAATATAATATCAGGATTATTGTAAACTGAGAGGTAAGGGATGTGCGGTAACAGGAAGGGTCTGTGTCTGGTTTATAATAAAAATTATTAAATGAGGCGAATAGGTTTATATGTGCTTTTCAGCAACGGCAAGCTTTGCTACAGCCCTGGTGCTGGTCCCTGTCGGGGCATATTGTGTGCGCAAGGCAGCCAGCCTCGAAAAAGCATATTGGTTATTTGCCTTAATACCATTGATGTTTGGTATACAGCAGTTATTCGAAGGAGTCGTCTGGCTGGGATTGACGGCGGATGATAGTGTTAAAACGCTGACCGCGGGCAGGGGGTTCCTGTTTTTCTCGCATTTTTTCTGGCTAGTCTGGATCCCCTTATCCTGTTACGCTGTAGAAGAGAACGCGAGAAAACGAAGCTTTTATTTTTTACTGGCTATCCTGGGTGCAGTGCATGGTCTGCTGATGTACGTTCCTCTGTTGCTTAACGAAGACTGGTTGAAAGTGAGGGTATCCGATTTTTCTATCAAGTATAAATTAATACTTTTTCATGAAGAGTTTCTTCCGTTAAAGGTCAGGAACCTTATATATGGTATCGTGACTCTTGTTCCGTTGCTGTCAGCCAGTGATCGATATATAAGAGTGTTCGGAGCAATGATCGTGTTCTCACTCGTTATGACAAGTCTACTATTTGATCATGCGTTCGTTTCAGTCTGGTGCTTTTTTGCAGCAGTATTGTCTTTCTATATTCTCTTTATGATATCTCAGAAAATAAAGATAGCTGAAGTCTGATAAAAAAATCGTGAGCCTGTTGATCTATTTCAAATAGTTGTTATCTACCTTGTGATATTCTTGCAGTTAGTTATGAATGAGTGTAAGAATTGAGCTCTATCAGAATTATCTCTCATATGGAGGAGTGTGATATGAAGAATTTTATAATGACCCTGATTTGCCTGGTGCCAGTAATGTCCTTTGCGCAGAACCCGATGGGTATGAATGAGGCCGATATGCAAAAGATGATGCAACAGATGCAGGAAGCGCAGGCCTGTATGGAGAAGATTGATCAGTCACAGCTGGATGCGCTTGAGAAAAAAGCAAAGCAGTTTGAAGCTGAGATGAAATCTCTGTGTGCCAGCGGCAAGCGTGCTGCTGCACAGGACAGGGCGATGGACTATATGGAAGAAGTGGTGAATAGCCCGGTCGTAAAAGAAGCGAAGCGATGTGGCGAGATGATGGAAGGAATGATGGATGGCATGATGCAGGGTATGAAGCAGCAAGGTTCGCTCATGACTGAGGACAAGGATTATACCAATCAGCATGTTTGTGATTCATTTTAAACAGCGGTAACGAATGCGAGCTGTCCAGGTGCGCTCGAAAAACCTGTACGTGTCATTACAAGGATGAACCTGTTTGCTTATGGAACATTGATGGATCCGGATATCATGGCACAGGTGTCAGGTGCTGTGCATCGATCTCAGAGCGCGGTGCTGCATGATTCTGCCCGAAAGGCCGTTTTCGGTGAAGTCTATCCTGCGCTCGTCCTGCGAGAAGGATGCTCGGTCGAAGGAACAAAATATTATGATGTTTCGTCAGTATCTTTCCAACGTCTCGATAGGTTTGAAGGTTCTCTCTACCTGAGGACCGATATTCCTGTTATCTGCGATGATGGTGAAAGTGTGGTGGCAGAAACATAGGTCATTACTGAAAGTGCAATACATCAGTTATCGACAGAAGACTGGTGATTTTATCGTTTCCTGTCAAAGGACAAGGTGTTCTTTCAGGATGGCTACCCTGGATACGACGATTCATCATAAGTGTCAAAATGCGCTCAAATAATACTTAATGTTTTCATGTGTATCTATAACGTAGTATAAAGAATAGCGATAGAGTAATTTCAGAGTAAATCAATGAAGGCAGTTGTGCATACAAGGTATGGACCGCCCGAGGTTCTTGAGCTCGGCGAGATCGAGCAGCCAGTAACGAAAGACGATGAAGTGCTGGTTAGAGTATATGCGGCCACAGTAAATCGTACAGATTGCGCGAACCTCAGAGCGAAGCCGTTTTTTATGAGATTTGTTTTAGGGCTGTTCAGGCCAAAGAAGAGGGTGCCCGGAACAGAGTTTGCTGGTGTGATCGAAGCGGTTGGTAAGGCTGTGACTTCACTAGGTCCGGGTGAAAAAGTTTTTGGCTTTGATGACGAAGGTTCAGGATCCCAGGCCCAGTACCTGGCGATAACTGAAGATAAGGTGGTAGCGATGCCTGAAGGCATTACCTTCGAACAGGCCGCGGCCAGTTCCGAAGGTATGCATTATGCGTATAATTTTATCAACAAGGTGAACATAGAAAGAGGACAGTATGTCCTGGTTAACGGTGCCACCGGTGCGATCGGTTCGGCAGCCGTGCAGCTTCTAAAATATTTCGAGGTTGATGTCACCGCGGTGTGCGCTACGAAAAATATCGAACTGGTGAAATCGTTAGGTGCGAATAGAGTAATCGATTACACGAAAGAAGATTTTACGCAAGACGATCAAAAATATAGTTATGTTTTTGATACTGTCGGAAAGAGCTCGTTTTTCAAATGCAGGAAATTGCTCAAACCGGGTGGCATATATATCTCGTCCGACCTCGGTTATATGTCTCAAAATATGTTCTTGCCATTTATAACGCCGATTATAAAACCGCTATTTGGAAACAGGAAAACCATGTTTCCGGTACCTGTTGATATCAAGGGCAGTTTGTCGTTAGTTAAAAAGCTTATAGAGCAGGGCAGGTTCAAAGCGGTGATCGACAGGTCTTTTACGCTGCAACAGATTGTCGATGCGTATCAGTATGTTGAAACAGGAGAAAAAACGGGCAACGTCGTTATTACTGTCAGTAAGGATGACTGAAGACTGAGAATTCTATGAGTCGGCGTAGTGCTAGTGCTTGATCCGGTTACCAATATCGAACGCGGCCAACATCCAGGTGAATGAAGTCGGAATTTGCGTAATAACCAACGCCACCACCTTTTAGTGAGACAGCAGCTTTGTGTAACTTACTGCTATCAAAACCTGGTAGACGGATATCGATGGCTTTTCCCTGCATGTGATAACTGCGCCTGGCTACTCCCGAACTGCGTTTGTTTAGCATGTTATTGGTCGCGGGTGAACGGTAGCCTGATATGACGTGAAACACACCATCGTGTTCAGCTTTCTGCTGCAGTTGGTGCAGTAGATCGAGCAGTTTCGGATCGATCGGGTTTGCGATGTCTGCCCTGTGATCTCTGAGTATCCAGTTAATCTCATCGATGCCATCATCGAGGTACTGCCCGTCAGACCAGAAGGTGGCGGATAGCTTTTCGCCGGTATGGGTATTGTAGAAGGACAGCTCACGATCTCGTACAGGTGTCGCTGATGCGATCACTCTGGGTGCTGTTAAGGTGATTGCAGCACCGGCGATTGACGTAAGGAAACCCCTGCGGGAAAGCTGGATACGACTGTTTTCTTGGTGTTTTTCAGGCATGACGAATAATACTAATGTTTGACAGGATAACGGAAATATAGAGTATTTTTTCTGGATTAAAAGGTTTTTATCTAGAATTCGGTAAAAAGTACTGCCGGTTAATATGTGGCTGCGGTATTATCTGCCGAACATTCTATTCAGCTGGCTATCACGGTTATAGATATCAGGCCTGAAGTTTATACTGCCCTCTCGATCTGCCCATGCGGTCCAGTACACCAGGTATATAGGCACCGAAATGGGTAAGAGTATACTCTGGTTGTTACCCAGGTGAATATTTGCGAGTATCTGTTCATCCATTTTCTGAGTACCATCATTAAGTAAATAGGCAGCCAGTCGAACCGGGTCTTTTACCCTGATGCAGCCCGAGCTGAAGGCGCGAACCGTGCGCTCGAACAGGTGCTTGTCCGGTGTGCCATGCAGGTAGATCTCATACGGATTAGAGAAAAGAAATTTGATTCTGCCGAGGGCGTTATCAGGTCCCGGTTCCTGGCGTAACCAGTAAGGGAAGTTGTCTTTATCAAGTTTGCTCCATTCTACTGTTTGCGGATCTATCTCCCGAGCATCTTTCCAGCCCCTGTAAAGCTTGATGGAT
>CBDUKK010000204.1:0-4238 GCA_965367795.1 uncultured Gammaproteobacteria bacterium | reverse complement strand
TTGTTCTCGGTACGTGAGACCATCATGCCTTTATCATTGCTGTCGACGATACAGATCAGTTCGATCTTGAAAACAGCATCCGCTGTCCGTCCGTTCAGCTCGGCTAGCAGGTTCTTTGCTGCCGCCTCGGCCTGCAGGTCTGCCATGTGCGCCTGTTTCGGCATCCAGTCAGGGCCGGGAAAACTGCCAGAGTCACCGGCGACATAGACGGCATCCATCGATTCGACTTTACAGTGTTCATCCGCTTTGATCAGACCGCCTTCTGAGCGCGGCAGCTCGGAATTGTCAAACCACTGGTTGCCGGTCATACCGGGCATGAAGATGATCAGATCGGCATTAAACTCGCCGCCTTCGGTTGTGACTTTATCTTTTTCAAAGGCTTTCATCTTGTGGCCGAGATGTGTCTGGATATCACGCTTTTTCATCTCATCCAGTAATCTGCCAACCGCTTTGGGTCCCAGGCGATTACCTGGTTGCGCTGCCGGGCTAAAAAAGACGAGATCAAAGTTTTTACGCGTGCCGCGTCTTCTCAGCAGGGTGTCGGTACCGAACAGGAACTCGAACATCGGACCGCCACGCATGGCAGAGGGTTCTTTGGGGTTGCCGGCGAAACCGAAAGCGATGGTACCGCCAGCCATCGAGTCCAGTCGGTCACGTATTTTTTCAGCGGCATCGATGCCTTCACAGGGAGTGATAGCGTATTCTATGCCCGGTAGTTTCTTTAAGAACCTGCCACCAGAAGCGATGATCAGGCCATCGTTACTGACGTCTCCTGCATCAGTTTCCACGGTACGGCCACCATCTCGTAGACCGGTCACACTGGCCTGATGGTGATCGACGTTCATGCGTTTAAAAAAGTTGTGTAGCGGAATGATGATGTCATCGCGCTTGCGCAGACCGCTGGGTACCCAGATAAGGCTGGGCAGGTATTGCAGTTCAACCCGCGGCGAGATCAGAGTGATGCTGCAGTTCTTATCGCGTTTACGTATCTGTTTTACTGCTGTTAGACCCGCAAATCCGGCGCCGATTATCGTGATGCTGTTCATTTGAAAACCAATTATTCCGAGTGTTGAAAGTTAAAAACTTATTTCTTTGTAAGACCTTGATCTGATAGCAACATTCGATCAAATAAATGTATTAAGAGCAATACCTGATTGGAAATACCTGGTGAGGTAAACATGGGTGATCCAGGTGGGCTAATCCGGCTGCAGGGTGATGAATTACTGATAGGTATGGCTGATGTTCACATGTTATCCTCTTGCCATATGCTACTACCTGAAAGTAAGGAAATATCATGACAGAAATAACGGTTAAAGGCAGCTGTTTATGTGGCTCGGTACAGTACGAAGTCAAGGGTGAGGCTAAGCGTTTTTATCACTGCCACTGCCAGCGTTGCCGTAAAGCCACGGGTACCGGGCATGCGAGTAATATTTTGATCGCTCCACAGACCAGCATCACCTGGCTGAAAGGAGAAGCTTTATTGTCACGTTACAAGGTGCCGGAGGCGGAGCGTTTTTATAACTGTTTTTGCCAGAAGTGCGGTGGCCCGATGCCGCGGGTAACGCCTGAACTGGATGCCGTGCTCATCCCGGCAGGTTCGCTGGATACCGAACCACCGGTCTCACCTCAGGGGCGTATCTTCTATGATTCACGTGCCGACTGGTCCTGTGCCGATGATATGCCGGTCTATTCAGAATATCCGCCGGGAGTCTAGTAGCAGCCGCTAATCAGCCTTTTGTATCGGAATATCTACCGTTCGTCGAGAAATATTGTAATTACAAAATATTAGACTATTATAATATTGTAATTTCAATATCTGATTCTGAATGATCTCATCGCCAGATTATCGGATATTAATTCAAATGTTGAATAAATCCCAATGTGTACCCGTTTTATAACTAACGCGTCTACACAAAATCAAATGCTAAAAAATCTATTCTATGTTTTTCCAGGGGATAGTCATCGTGTTGGCAAAGTTAATAACCTTATTGTTGATAGTAATGCATTCTGGCGTTGTGTACGCCGCGGGTGAAAATAATAGTTTCGTCGAGGATCGAGAGAATAAGGTCGCGACCATGACGATGGATCTTAATGAGAATCTCTATGAAATTCAGCCAGATACCTCGAAGATAGAGTTTCGTGTAGATAGCCCTGTAGGCGATGTATGGGTCAGTTTTGATGACTTTAATGGCCGTTTTGCTATGCTCAAAAATGGTATGCAATTCGATCCAGCGGTAGTCGATATCAATGCTGATAGCCTGGATACCAGCGCTGGATTTATCGGTATGTTGCTCAGGAGCGAGAGCTTTTTCGATGTGGAAAGATTTCCATCGATGCGATTTGTGGGCAGCAGCCTGGAGTGGTATAGCGATACACAGGCTGTCCTGAAAGGTAATATGACGGTGCAGAATGTGACTCGACCCGTTGCCTTTTATGTCGAGCTGGTTGATAAAACAGCTAGAGATGGCGGTTCGGAACGTATCTCCGTAAGGGCTTCTACTACCATCAGGCGTTCAGCATTTGGCATACATACCCTGTTGCCGATTGTGGGTGATGATGTAAACCTGTATCTGAATATCGATGGTGTCAAGATCGATACTGCGACAACGATGCTAAGCGAACTGTAGAACTGAAAACCGAGGTTCGAATAAACCTATACAACTGTCTACCGCTTTATCTCAAGCAGAGTCTATAGCTCAACCTGTAGCCAGACTTTCCCTGTTAATCTTGCCTCAGAGTCATTAATATAGGGTATGGCTGATATCCTGACCTTCAGAAAAAAGACACCTGCCGAGAAGCATAAAGGTAAGAGCCTGTGTCGAAGCGGATTCCATAAATGGAAGATTCTCAACGAAAGGAAATTTGATGTAAAGCTCGGCAAGTTAGTGACTGCTTACAGGTGTACCCGTTGTGGTAAACAGAAAAATACGGCACTCTAGGAGATAAGGCAGGTCAAGTATTTCCATGGTCCTGGACAGGTGCTGATATTAACGATATACAGTCGTAAATTGACCAGTATCAATGCATGGACCGCAAACTAGAGGTCTAATGTCTGTGGAACTTAATAAAAAGCGAGGTGTGATTATGAATTCAACATGGTTAGTAGTCGCTGATAATAGCAAAGCACGTTTTTTTTCAATGGAGTCACGAACCGGTCCTATCGAAGAAACCAGGAGTTTCGTCCATACCGAAGCAAGGCTACATGAGCAGAACATGACCAGTGATGCGCAGGGCCGAGGCAGCGGTAAGGGCGGTGAAGGCATGCATGCATACCAGGATAAGGTAAGCCCCAAGGAGCAGGAAAGTATCAACTTCGCACGTCAGGTCAGTCTGGAGCTAGACAAGGCACGTAAAGAAAATAAATTTAAGCAGTTCGTGCTGGTTGCCGCGCCATCATTCTTGGGCAAGCTTCGTGATCATATGAGCAAGGAAACACAGAAGCTGGCAAGCTTCGAGCTGGCGAAGAACCTGTCACATCTTGACGCCGCAGAAATTCGCAAACACCTGCCAGATCGTTTGCCTGGTCTCTAGCTATTTTCTGAGACAAGCCGTGTCAGTTAGAGATAGAAGGGGGCGTGTTCGCTCCCTTTTATATTATAAGCGCTGGTTCTGAGACATTACTTAATGTCAGTATTCCAGAGAGGGGCCGATTACGAACTCAACAGGTTCAAAGCCTCTCTCCTCCAGCAGGTCTAAAATATCATCCCAGTCGTAGTCTGAATCTTCTTCAGCTTTTGCGATTAAACCAGTGACGTAGCGGTAGGCTTCATGTTCCTCGAAATCATCGGGGATCCTTATCAGTCGGATATCCTCATGTTTGTCTGCGGGCAGTATCATCAGGTTGTCGCTCATAAAAATCTCCAGGGTTTATTCCTGCTTAAATACAAGTTGGTATTGAGGTGTATTGTATATCTAAATAATGAAGTTGTTAATGAGTATGCGCTAGCTGTGGCCATATAAATATTTTTTATGACTGGGTGTTGATGATAAAAAAGCGGTGCGCAGTTATGTTATCAGCCACGGCTATGTGTGCAGCTTTTAAAGATGAGTTAAATGGATACCGTATTTAAATTATTTACTAGTTATCAACCATCATCCTCAATGCATCTGCCCCCTTCCTTCCAGAACCTCGAGCTTTACCTACCATCATGTCTAACTGACTGGGAAATACCTGTGGAAATAATCTGTTCCAGCACTCGAGAGCTTTGTTAGTGTTGCCATCCTGCTCGTGAATGATG
>CBDUKK010000203.1:0-4248 GCA_965367795.1 uncultured Gammaproteobacteria bacterium | reverse complement strand
TGCCATGTGTGGGACCGGATCGGTCGATGTGACAGAGTTCAGGTTGTCATAATTGCCTACCAGCGGGCTAGGTATGATGGCAGCATCGACTGAACCATCGAGTACTTTATTGATCGCATCAATAGAATTGGTAACCTGGATATAAAACGGCAGGCGTACAGGGTTAGGGAACATCTCGTTTAATCTGACTGCGCCCAGGCTTGGTGAAGGCATGGTTGCTATCCTTTTAGATATGAGCTCTTCCATATCGAAGACAAAGTTATCTTCGCTAGTTACCACGGTGAAACTTACCGTGTTAGGAAATTTTGCAAGTGTTTTATAACCTTTCCGCTGATTACGAAAATCGGTAAAGTGGGCTGCATCCAGAATGAAGTGCATGTCTTTACCTCTTTTCATCTTCACCCAGTAGCTCAAAAAGTCCCTGTAAGGCGTGATGACAAATTCATGACCGGTTTTTTTCGATAGGTATTCTGCCAGTGGTTGATAGTTGATTGAGATCTGCTTAGCGGGTAAAACCGGCTGAACAGAGAGATTATATTTTTCAGCGAATACGCTCGTTGAGAGCATGCACAGCAGAATGATCTGGCTGAAACATAGAAATAGTTTTTTCACGAAAAGTGCCCCTTTCTAAAGTATGTACATCCCTGATGTAACAGGAAATCCATCATTGTTTTTGAATTTTAGAATGGCCAGAATGCGGTGTTAGCTGGCCTGTTTGGAAGCATTTACACTATTATTGAAGAAAACATATTTTTTCTGATGTTTCTCAAAATAATAGCTTGATAATAGTTATTTCATTCCCATATTCAATGAAATCAACAGATTGTTAGTAAATATATATATTTTGGAGTAAAAGATGAGCGTTGAAGCGAGCAAAGAAACCCTCGAATTTCAAACTGAGGCCCGTCAGATCCTGCATCTGATGACCCATTCACTGTATTCAAACAAAGAGATCTTCCTGCGTGAGCTGGTCTCCAATGCTTCGGATGCCTGTGACAAACTGCGCTTTGAAGCACTGGCTGACGATAGTCTGTACGATGGTGATTCCGAGCTATCTATCCATGTCGATTTTGATGAAGAAGCAAAAACCATAACCATCAGTGATAATGGTATCGGTATGTCACGCCAGGAAGTGATCGATAATGTCGGTACCATCGCCAGTTCGGGTACAAAAAAATTCCTTGAAGCGATGAGCGGCGATCAGGCTAAAGATGCACAGATGATCGGTCAGTTCGGTGTTGGTTTCTACTCGAGTTTCATCGTCGCTGACAAGGTAACCCTGGAAACACGACGTGCCGGCGCATCTGCCGACGAGGCGGTTCGCTGGGAATCGGATGGTGAAGGCAGCTTCGAACTGGAGAATATCGAAAAACAGACCCGTGGTACCAGAGTCATCTTGCATCTCAAAGAAGGCGAAGCCGAGTTTGCCAGCCCGTATCGTCTGAAGAGCATCATCAAGCAGTACTCAGATCACATCTCGATTCCTGTGATGATGACTGAACAGGAGATGGATGATAAAGGCGAGCCGAAAAAAGATGACGATGGCAATGTCGTTACTAAAGAAGAACGAGTCAACAGTGCCTCTGCATTATGGGCACGTGATAAAGCCGATATTACTGATGAAGAGTATGCTGAGTTCTATAAACATGTGAGCATGGACTTTGCAGACCCGCTGACGTGGATTCACTCAAAAGTCGAAGGCAACCAGAGTTACACATCGTTGCTCTATGTACCGACGAACCCACCGTTTGACCTGTTCGACCGCGATCATAAACGCGGCGTCAAGCTATATGTGAAACGCATCTTCATCATGGACGATGCTGAGCACCTGATGCCGAATTATCTGCGTTTCATCAAGGGTGTTATCGATTCAGATGATCTGCCATTAAATGTTTCTCGTGAGATCCTGCAGCAGAACAAGGTCATCGACCGTATCCGCGGTGCTTCGGTGAAGAAAGTGCTGGGTATGCTGGAGTCGGTTAAAAAAGATGATACCGAAAAATATACGACTTTCTGGAAGTCTTTCGGCCAGGTATTAAAAGAAGGACCGATCGAAGATATGGCGAACAAAGAGCGTATCGCCAAGCTGTTATGGTTTGCCAGCACGCATAATGACAGCGATGAGCAGAACGTAACCCTGGATGAATATATCTCTCGTATGCCGGAAGGTCAGGACAAGATCTATTACATCATCGCCGATAATTACACGGCGGCAAAGAACAGTCCGCACCTCGAAGTATTCAAGAAGAAAGGCATCGAAGTATTGCTGCTGACTGATCGTGTTGATGAGTGGCTGGTGTCACACCTGACCGAGTTTGACGGTAAGAAACTGCAGTCGGTGGCCCGCGGTACGCTGGATATCGATGAGGAAGAAGACAAGAAAGAGCTGGAAGAGGCAGAAAAAACTTACAGTTCCGTCATCGAGCATGCATCTAAAGTGCTGGAAGGTAAAGTCAAGGAGATCCGTCTTTCACAGCGACTGACAGATTCACCCTCTTGCCTGGTACTGGAAGAGCATGATATGAGCCCGCAGATGCAGCAGATCATGGAAGCGGCTGGGCAGTATGCGCCGAAGTCGCAACCGGTACTTGAGCTGAATGCAGACCATGGCCTGGTGAAAAAACTTCACGACATAACTGATGATGATCTTTTTGAAGATTATACCCACCTGTTATTCGAGCAGGCCCAGCTGGCAGCCGGAGCGCCACTGGAAGATGCCGCTGGTTTTGTCAAACGAGTGAACAAATTACTGGATAAATAAGCGGTTTGACTCGAGATATCGCCGCTGTCCTGGCCGCACTCAATGCGCTCAGGACAGCGGCGATTTATTTTCAGTTTCTTTTTACAAACCGCTCAAAAACAGCCTGTCAGTAGCTATACTTTGGGCACCAGTATTAAACCCTTTCCAGAGTAAGATGAGTCTAGTTAAGTTATTGATATTTTTATTTATATTCGGCCTTAATCCTTCTGTTTCCCTTGCTGCGGAGACTTTTAACGCCGATATCCGTTACCTGCATGTGCAGAAAGGTCAGACCCTGCATAACATCGTCAGTCGACTATATCCTGAACGTGTCAAAGAATGGCCGAAACTTAAACAGGATATCGTTAAATTAAACCCGCATGCGTTCATCGACAATGACCCGACCAGGATGAAAGCCGGTGTTCGCCTCGAGCTGCCTAAGAGGGTAGTCGTGCGTTCGACACCAGCACGACCGGTGAAATTGAAAAAAGTCGGCGCTGTGGTAGAAAAAGAAGGTAGCGTGGTCGCCGTAGATCAACGTAAAGTTTCGCGAAAACTGGACAAAGGCGATCCTGTATTCCTTGGTGACAAGGTTATCACCGGTGAAACGGGTTACGTGAGGCTGAAGATGATCGATGAAGCAGTGCTTGATCTGCGATGCTTCAGTATCATGGTGATCGAACAATATGCATTAAATGATACCAGTCGAAGAAGTATTCTTAATCTTTTGCAGGGAAGTCTGAAAAAAGTTACTGGTCAGATCGGTAAGATGACAGAAGATGTCTACGAGTTAAAAACTCCGCTTGCCAGTGTCGGCGTACGCGGTACAGAATACGCGCTGCGTGTTTTTCAGTCCAAGGGCTGCGGTGGCACACTTGATGCCGATGATGGTCTATACCTCGAGGTGATCAAAGGGCTGGTGGATGTGCATAATGAGGCTGGTGAAGAGGTTATCGCCAGGGGTGAAACTGCTTACGTGCCATTGCCAAAAACCGCGCCGAAAAAAGTAGAGATCAAACCTGGTGTGATCAACCCGGTTGTGAAAACGGAAGTAAAGCAAGCTGAAGAGCCAGAAGAAGAGAGCAGCAGTATCTGGTGGTGGTTACTGGGTATCGCTGGTATCGCATTACTGCTCTGAGATATATCGGTTAAGCTAAAGCGCATATGACAAACGAAACCAGCAGGATTGATAAGTGGCTCTGGACCTCGCGTTTTTTCAAAACCCGGTCATTGGCCAGTGATGAGGTCAATGGCGGCAAAGTTCATCTCAATGGCCAGCGGGTCAAGGCGGGGCGTTCGCTTAAAATCGGTGATGTATTATCGATCCAGAAAGATGGCAGTCTGTTTGAAGTCACCATTGTGGCTATCAACAAAACACGGCGGCCAGCAAAGGAAGCCTGCCTCACCTACGAGGAATCGGGTGCCAGCCGAAGCAGGCGAGAACAGGAGCAGCAGATCAAAAAACTGGCCTCAGCGAGCAGGCCTGTTCCGCAGCGTAAACCGGGTAA
>CBDUKK010000202.1:0-4275 GCA_965367795.1 uncultured Gammaproteobacteria bacterium | reverse complement strand
GGTGAAAAGCCGGAGCCAATGGTGCGCCCTGGCCGCCGGCTTCGATGTCTGCTGTTCTGAAGTCTGAGATAACATCGATGCCAGTGAGTCTTGCCAGTTCTTGTGCGTTGCCTATCTGCAGTGAGAACCGGTTTTCGATGTCTGGCCTGTGCCTAATCGTCTGCCCGTGGTTACTGATAGCCTTGATGTCCCGTGCCTGATAGCTGCTGTTCTCTAGAAGTTGTATACAGGCTTCGGCAAATACATCAGCGGTCTGCATGTCCAGGGAAGATATTGTATCCAGCTCATCATCGGGAATCTCTCTCGCTGCTAACAACGCCTGCTGCAGCCTTTCAGGCCATTGATGACTGTGAGTACTGAGAAGGACAGGGTGACTGCCTGAGAAATCGACCAGGGCGGCATCGATGCTGTCCATGCTGGTGCCGGACATCAAGCCTATATATAGATCAGGGCATGATGCAGGCATGTGAAGCTATTAAAGCTTATCGCGAGGCTCTAGTTGCTGATATCTGTATCGGCAAGTGCAACCTGTTGTGTGCGAGCCAAAAGATCAAGCTGTGCAAACTTCGGTGTTGTCGACAGTTCGAAATCAGCCATATAACGTTTCGGTACCGGTTGTGAAGCAGGCAGTTTCACTGTTAGAGGGTTTCTGTGCACGCCGTTAACACGGAACTCATAATGCAGATGAGGGCCGGTAGCCAGTCCTGTCTGACCAACATAGGCGATAGTCTGTCCCTGTTTCACTTTCGATCCGACCTTGAGTTTACGATTATAGGTCTTCAGGTGAGCGTATAGAGTCGTGTATTTGCTGCCATGCTGTACGATCATGACCTTACCGTAACCGCCTTTTTTGCCCTTGAAGATGACTTTACCATCACCGGCGGCATAGATTGGTGTGCCGCTTTTTGCCGCGTAATCAACACCTTTGTGAGAGCGGACCTTATGCAGTACGGGGTGGTAGCGGCTAACGGTAAAACGTGAACTGATACGTGAGAAATTTACCGGTGTGCGTAAAAACGCTTTTCGCATGCTCTTACCGTCAGGGGTGAAGTACTCACTGACATTGGTCTGCGGATTGGTGTAACGTACTGCACGATAGGCTTTACCGTCATTGATGAATTCAGCAGCGAGGATATCACCATCAGAAATCTTTTCGCCGTTACGGTAAAGTTCTTCATATAACACTGTGAAGCTGTCACCTTTACGGATATCCAGTGCGAAGTCGATGTCCCATCCAAAAACATTCGCCAGTTCCATGATGATATTCTGTGAGATACCGGCTTCCTGTGCGGCAAGATACAGTGATGAGTCAATCACTCCCGTTGCATGTGCATTCCGGGTCTCAATCTGGTGATTGTATGTCTTAGGCACCAGCACACCGTTTTCACGCTCTACCATCAGGTAGGATTTGTGATCTATGTCGTAACGCAGGGCCTGTAAGGTGCCTTCATCATCAGTCAGTATGCGGATGATATCTTTTGGGAAGATCTTGGTTAGCTTTTTCGCTTCGTCACCTGACTTCATTAACTCGTCAAGCTGCTGCGGTTTGATGTTCGCGCGTTTGAAAAGGCGTGCGAGGTTATCGCCAGATTTTACTTTATACTCACGCCATTGCTTGGGGCTTAGGTTGTTCGCGTCATCCAGTATTTCCTGTCGAGCCTGTAACTCGGGCAGGCTGAGTGAGAAGCTCTCACGCGCAAGCTGTTCGGATGATTTTGTTACCGCCTTGAAGGTGGGTAACGTGTCACCGGCCAGTTCGTCACTTTTCGTCGCTGTATTGGTGCTGGCGATGACTGCGCCGATGCCGGCACCGGCAATAGCAAGTAAGGCCCAGCGTAAACGGATAGGGCCGCGAGGCTTGGGCTGTTGTTTGTTCAAGCGAAAATCTTGACTTATCAATGACATAGGATTTAGTTTTTTTGTCTGAAATATATGTTTGAATGTAGTAGTAATTTGCTGCCCGGTCAATGAAAATATAGGCAAATTTTTATTAATTTTAGACGCTTATTACATATTCCTGTAGGAGTAGTTGAGAAAGCATGCAAGCACGGGTATCTTATACACCTTTTTAGCGTAACACTAGGCATCAGCCGTAATTTTGTATGATCTGTTCCTGGAAGGCTTTTTGCCGGAATATTTTAGAAGAGGGTTACTGATAGCGATGTGCCAGACCAGGAAAACTGAATGAAATCTATAGAAGAACAGCTTGAAATAATCCAGCGTGGCGTGGATGAGATCCTCGTTGAAAAAGAGCTGGTCGCCAAATTAAAAGAAGATCGGCCACTTCGTATCAAGGCTGGATTTGACCCTACTGCACCTGATCTGCACCTCGGACATACTGTTTTAATCAACAAGTTGCGCCAGTTTCAGGACCTCGGCCACGAAGTACTATTCCTGATCGGCGATTTTACCGGCATGATCGGCGATCCTACAGGGAAATCTGCCACACGCCCGCCACTTACACATCATGATGTAGAGCAGAATGCGGAGACCTACCAGCAACAGATCTTCAAAATACTGGATAAAGATAAAACCAAAGTCGTGTTCAACTCTGACTGGATGAGCAACATGAGCAGTGTCGACATGATCAGACTGGCAGCTAGCAGCACGGTGGCGCGCATGCTGGAACGTGATGATTTCAGTAAACGCTATAAGAGCGGGCAGTCGATCGCGATCCACGAGTTTTTATATCCGTTGATCCAGGGGCATGATTCTGTCGAGCTGCAGGCTGACGTGGAACTCGGCGGTACCGACCAGAAATTTAACCTGCTGATGGGGCGACAGCTACAGGAGCAGGCAGGGCAAAAACCACAATGTGTATTGACCATGCCGATCCTCGAGGGCCTGGATGGTGTGCAGAAGATGTCCAAATCATTGAATAACTATATCGGTATCGCTGATGAGCCGAAAGATATGTTCGGCAAGATCATGTCTATCTCCGATGACCTGATGTGGCGCTATTTTGAGCTACTTAGTTTTCGTCCTATGTCCGAGATAGAAGAGTTCAAACGGCAGATGCAGGATGGCAAAAATCCTCGAGACATCAAGTTTTTGCTGGCTGAAGAGATCATTACGCGTTTTCACAATGAAGAAGAAGCGACCGCTGCTCGAGAAGGTTTTATCGCCCAGTTTGCAAAAAACAAGATTCCGGATGATATTCCAGTGCTGAGTTTTGAAGCTCCAGCGGATGGTTACCCGATTGCTAACCTGCTCAAAGATGCCGGTCTTTGCTCCAGTACCAGTGATGCAATGCGTATGATCCAGCAGGGAGCGGCAAAGATCGACGGTGAAAAGGTTGCGGACAAATCAGTGAAGATCGAGAAAGGCACAGAAGCGGTATTCCAGGTCGGTAAACGTAAATTTGCCAGGCTTACCATCAAATAATCGGGTGACACGATATGTTCAGCATAAAGCATTTTTTAGCACTATCGGCAGCGATACTGATCATGGCATGCTCACCGATGGGCAGTGATCCAACGCAGGTCGAGCTGTCTGACGTAGTCGGCTTATGGAATAGTTCCGAGAACTATGGCGCAAAAACAGACCTTATCTACACCAGGGTGACCAGTGAAGGCGCAATCATCGAATATGATTTCGATGGAGATGAAGTCGATGCCGGCTTAAAGTGTTACCAGGTTGTTACCGGCGCGCTATCGCTTATCAAAGACAATCGTTTTCTGGTAACCACTGATATGCATGCAGATAAGAAGTTTGAAGTCGAGCTGGAGTGGCTGGATGCAGGTAATGCGCTAAAGGTTTATTTTCTCGATAACAGTGATCCGGGTAAAATATCAGAGGCACAGATCTGGACACGTGTTGCTGATGAATCCATACTGGATACGGAGCCACCCTGCCGGCGTTAACAGGTTGTTTCTATAGATTTAATTTTTAAATATCCATGCGGGCATTCAGCAGGAATGAATCGGCATTATCACTGGAGATATAACCGATGCCTGCAGAGAACACTTTCCTGAAATAAAGTCTAGCGGAAATATTATATGAGAATGTCGAGGTATCAAATACTTCAGTATTTGATCCTCCAAGTTCGAGCTCAAGACCATTCCTGCCTCTATGACGCAGGCCTACTCCGAACACGGTTCCATAGTCAGTATCATCTTCAGATGTCGATCCCTCAGGTACGTTTACTTCCGCTTTGGTTGCCAGAAGAGTAGCGAATACATCTGTTGCCGGGGCGATAGTCGTATGTGCTGTAACTCCAAGATCTGTTTTCTTGGAATCATCGACTACTATGCCCTGGAATGTTTTGAAAGTTGT
>CBDUKK010000201.1:0-4288 GCA_965367795.1 uncultured Gammaproteobacteria bacterium | reverse complement strand
ATAAGGCAGCTCTGATAGAAAAACCAGTAAAGGCCATATCAGATCCAGTAACCACGCTGCCAGGTCGAACAGCAGATGTGAAATGAAAGGAGCGGGAAAACTAAAGATTATTGCAGCCAGTACCAGCGGCACGACGAGAAAGCTGACATAGGGGATCAGCAGTAGATTAGCAACAGGTGAAACCAATGACACCTGCTGGAACATGAATAGCGAGAGCGGCAACAGGAATAGACTGATCAGCAACTGTAGACGTAGCCAATGCTTCAATATCGAAAATACCCGCCAGCGGAAACTGTATTCACCACTTGCCGCCTCCTGAGCCTCAGGTAAATCATCTGAACGCAGACTGATGAAAATAACGGCTACCGCTGAGAATGAAAACCAGAAGCCTGCAGACAGAACAGACAGTGGATCGGCGATTAAAACCGCGATCAATGCAAAACCCAGGGCATCGACGGGGCGATGATTACGCCTTATCAGCAACATGGCACACAGTACTGACAACATGATAACAGCACGTTGCGTAGGTATCGACAATCCAGCGATCAACGCATAACAGAACGCTGCCAGCATACCGCCAGCCAGTGCTAAATGCTGCGCCGGGCACCGCTTCATGATATGAACCGGTATAGACCAGCGTATCAGCACATAGGCAAATAAAGAGGCTAGCCCGATATGCAGACCTGATATCGCCATCAGGTGACTGGTACCAGTGCCCGTCAATACACGCCATTGCTGTACTGATATAGACGATTTATCACCGATGGCCAATGCCTTTACCAGGGCGAATGATTTGCCATCAGTTGCAGCAGTATCAGATGCGATATGATCGATATGTGCAGCGATTGCCTGCCTGAGACGGTTGACTGAAACCGGTGCTTCCTGCTGCCGCCTGTTCAGAGCAGATTGTCGAACATAGCCTGTAGCATGGATACCGTGCTGGAAT
Source organism: uncultured Gammaproteobacteria bacterium (assembly GCA_965367795.1). Lineage (GTDB taxonomy): Bacteria > Pseudomonadota > Gammaproteobacteria > SZUA-229 > SZUA-229. Next base: position 3,342 of record CBDUKK010000201.1, on the reverse strand, counting down.
AACCAGGCTTCATAATCAAAGCCCCCGGGATTCATGAAACCATGAGGTGGTTTCAATCGGACTTCAAGTTGCCAGCGCTCTGCTGCAACAACCGGCTGGCCGGAATGCCAGCTGAGACGGACCCGTCTTGGGAAATCAGCAGATTGCCAGTCGGTAGCGGACGTCGGCAGACGATAACTTTCGACATCAAACTCAAAGCGTGAAACCTTGCCATCATCAACCGGGATATTAGAAACGCGTCCCTGAATGAGTATGTTCTGACCGCTCAGGCGTTCATCAAGACGCAGCGACAACGCCTCTCCCGCATGAATAATGCAATACATTATTCCTATATAATACAGTACTATAAGTGATATTATTAAAGTATATTCTGATTTATAAGCAAGTCGCTTTTTCCTGACCAGTATCACGAAAACGACAACACCGGCTGTAAAAAGCAGGAACAGGACGGTCAGTGAACTCACACTCGGTAGAACCGCGAACTGCTGTACGGTTATCACGCCCAGCAGAAAAGCCAGCGCATAGAGAGTCATCCCAGATTTGTAATCCATTACAAATAGCCTAAAAATTAAAAAGCGATGTGTGCTTTTACGAAATAACAGCTTAAAAGGTGATAATATCCTGCTTAATTAATTGCTGTATATTATCGATTAACACTATAACCATGCCACGCAAGTTTTTCCAACGTTTTCTGCCTAGCCCGCAATCAATCAAAGACAATCGCACACTTAAAATCTTTGGCGAATGGCTGCACGAACCGAACCTATGGCACCTCAACCGTCGTTCCGTTGCCGGAGCATTCGCTGTCGGTCTGTTCTGCGCCTGGATGCCGGTACCTTTCCAGATGGTACTGGCAGCGGGCGCTGCCATCTGGATCGGTACCAACCTGCCGCTTTCCATCGCACTGGTCTGGATTACCAATCCGGTAACGATAACTCCCATGTTCTATTTTGCATACCTGGTGGGGACCTGGATCATCGGCGAACCGCCGGTTGATTTTAGTTTCGAACTGACGTTTGACTGGCTGCAGAACGAATTGTCATCCAGCTGGCAACCTTTTCTAGTCGGTTGCTTTACCATGGCATCAATCTCTAGCCTGGTTGGTTATTTCGCAATCGACGGCTTCTGGCGCCACTCGGTTCTCAGTCGCCGCGCCACTAAATCACACCTGAAGAAATAACCTCATGATCTGGAAACCACATGCCACCGTCGCTGCTATCATCGAGCATGACAATAAATTCCTCATGGTCGAAGAGCTTATCGAGGGTGAAACTGTATTCAATCAGCCAGCGGGCCACCTGGAGCCGGATGAAAGTATCATCGACGCAGCCATTAGAGAGGCACGGGAAGAGACTGCCTGGCAGTTTGTGCCAGAAGCCGTCACCGGTATCTACCTGTGGAAACACCCTGATAATGGTGAGACTTATCTTCGCGTCGCCTTATGCGGCAGCTGTAAAAATCATGACGCACTGCAGCCTCTTGATGAAGGCATCATACAGGCCTGCTGGAAGACCCGGCATGAGCTGCTGGCAGAGCCGGAAAAACTGCGCAGCCCGATGGTGATCAACTGTATCGATGACTACCTGGCCGGTAAACGCTACCCGCTGGATATGTTGATCGACGTGCCATAGCTCTTCGACATGAGTAAACAGAAAATCATCGTTGGCATGTCAGGCGGTGTCGATTCCTCCGTTGCTGCACTACTGCTGCTTGAACAGGGATACGACGTCGAAGGCCTGTTCATGAAGAACTGGGAAGAAGATGACGACGAAGATTACTGCGCGGCCGCGGTTGATCTCAAGGACGCCATGTCAGTCAGTGAAAAACTCGGCATCAGGTTACATACCATCAACTTTTCAAGCGAATACTGGGACAGGGTCTTCCAGCACTTCCTCGACGAGTACCGGGCGGGACGTACACCAAACCCGGATATCCTGTGCAATAAAGAGATCAAATTTCACGCCTTTCTGGAACATGCTCGGTCACTCGGGGCAGAAAAGATCGCAACTGGCCATTATGCTCGCACCGGAACGCACGGCGACAAAACACTATTATTAAGGGGCCTGGATAACAACAAGGATCAGAGTTATTTCTTGCATGCACTTAACCAGTACCAGCTCTCACATGCCATGTTCCCTATCGGCGAGTATGATAAACCACACATCAGGGAACTCGCTAAAAGCAATGAACTGATGACACATGATAAAAAAGACAGCACCGGAATATGTTTTATCGGTGAACGCCGATTCAGCACATTCCTGGAAAAATTCCTGCCCGCCAAACCCGGTGAGATTCACAGTATAGACGGGGATCTCATCGGACAGCATAATGGCCTGATGTTCTATACGCTCGGACAGCGCAAAGGTCTCGGTATCGGTGGTTTGAAAGACTCAGATGAAGAGCCCTGGTACGTCGTCGAAAAAGACCTGTTAAACAACGTGCTAAAGGTAGCTCAGGGACACAACCACCCGGCGATGTTCAACGACATACTCGAGACTGGTCAGGTAAACTGGATAGCAGGGAGCGAACCTGAAGATATCCGGTTAACTGCGAAGATTCGTTATCGCCAGAGTGATCAGTCCTGTACACTGAAGCAGATCGGCGAAAGCCGTTACCAGGTACATTTCGACGAGCCCCAACGTGCAATCACCCCTGGTCAATCCATCGTTTTTTACCAGCACGAGGTCTGCCTGGGTGGCGGTGTTATAGAATCGATGAAAAACTCAAGCACCTGGTAAGCACCCTGATGATACACAGTAAATACGACCAGACACTGTCACTCGCCGGCATCTACCAGGCGGCTTCACTGGTCAAACAGATAGCCAATACAGGCAAGGCCAACACCGCTCATATCGAATCCAGCCTGGAAACGCTGTTCCGCTTTGATGTCGACAGTGTCGATGAAGTATACGGCAGTATCGCCGGTGTCAGCCATGGCATCAAGATATTACATCAGCACCTGGTCGACCGATCCTCGAGAGATATCGAGATTACAAAATATGTACTCTCTTTGATCATGCTGGAAAAGAAACTCTCAGCTACACCTGCGATGCTCGATGAGATCAGCAAGCGGCTAAACAAGATCGAATCGCAATTCGACTTCTTCTCCTTAAGTCATGACAACACCTTTGCCAAATTGGGACAGATATATAAAGACACCATCAGCACCCTCGGTCCCAAGATCATCGTTACTGGCGAGCAACCTTACCTGAGCAGCGAGAGCAACGCGAGCAAGGTTCGAGCATTACTGCTCGCAGGCATACGCTCTGCTGTCCTGTGGAGACAATGTGGCGGCTCACGATGGCAGTTCCTGTTCGGCAGGAGAGCCTATATCACTGAATG
>CBDUKK010000200.1:0-4291 GCA_965367795.1 uncultured Gammaproteobacteria bacterium | reverse complement strand
CGTCCTGTTCCTCCTCGATGGGCGCTTCTTCTACCGGTTCTGCCTTGCTTATGGTTTCTTCTGCGACGCTGACCTCATCTTCAGAGAAGTTGGCATCGTCGATATGCTGCTGTATGGTTTCCCTGTAGACCTCCATGATACCCTGGACATCTTTTTTGGAATTACTCGAGATATTCAGATATTTTTCAGTCTGTTCGAACAGCTTGTCTTTCTCTGCAATTAATTTAGCCAGTTGTTCGGCCGTAAGGATAGGCTGAACACTTTCTACGATATGTCGCAATGTCAAAACCAGGTTAACCCAGCCATCGTTTTCCTTACCGTTCTTCAGATAATGGTTGAACATCAATGTCGGCCAGCGCTTCAGTATCAGCGGGTGTACACCTTCCGGTAATGTCTTACCGGCCGTGGTAGCGCGTAGTGCTTTGAGTACGGTAGCGCGAGCATGTTTACGCAGCAGTTGTTGCTGTTCTTCTTCTTCTTTTTCCCGGGCTTTCGCATCCTGTGTTTCGATAATCGAATTCAGATGATCCAGTGCGGTCTGGAACGTTTCGGTTGACAGCTCGTAATCACCTAATATGTTGGAAACGATCTTATCCAGGTGTTTATACATCTCATCTGTATGGTCAGTAATGCCGACGCCAACATCAGCGATAGTATCAAGCAGTATCCGTGCAGGATGGTCGTCATAGATGAAAAATTCCTGGTCTGACATCGATGCTTTGATGATAGGTATCTGTAGCCTTAATAGTAGGGCTTTGATGGTGTCAGAGATGTCTTCATCATCGATAATGGCGTCAAAGATGAGCTCGATGAAATCGATAGTCTTTTCAGCGATGGTATTGATACGCTTGGTGACTGCGCCGCCTGATTTTTTAGCGATCTCTGCCAGTACGGCCTGTTTGATGGCCTCGCCGTCAAAACGTACTTCACCTGGATGTTCGAACTGGGGCAGGCTCTGTACATTTGATAGCGCCTGTATGATCTCCTGGTGACCAAAGTGTTGAGCGGTGCTCTCTGGAAAAAACTCACCATGTGACACGGAAGACTTGTCCGTGGTATTCGGAGTAATCGGGGCACCACCGATATAATTACCCAGTACCCGTCCCACCTGGCTTGCAGGCATGCCGGCAGTGTAGTGATGGAACTCTCCGCCGCCGTCCGTTGCGCCCTGTTCACCAGATTGGGCACCAGTGTCTCCACTGCCACCAGGTCCGCCCGCATTACCGCCGCCTGACCCGCTGTCCCCAGGCGGTGCAGATTGTGAACCTTCACTACTACCAGCGGTACCGCCATCGCCTGCGGATTGTGTATTATGACGATAGCCACCACCGGGGGGCGCTGTCATGGCAAAACCTGCTATATTGTTGCCGCCCGCACCACCGCCTGGCTGCCCGGCAGCCGATGGCCCACCTGCGCTGCCCCCGGTATGGCCCTGTGCTCCAGTTCCGGCACCTGTTTGCCCGGTTCCAGCCGGACCTCCTGCATAGCCTCCGGGTGCGTCATCTGTATGACCTTCCTGTTGTGCGATGTCCTGTTCATCCGTCGGCGCATTCTGTGGAGGTTTTGGACGTGGGCGTGAAGCTTTCTGCGCCATGGTATGCAGTTTTATCTGTGGCAGTATGCCGGCATCGATCAGTCTGTTGTTGATGGAATCATATAGTGCGTCGAGCTTGTTGGCGACTTCGAACTCGAACATGGAAAACAGCAGTTTTTTATTGAGACTGCTGAAATCCTCTGCCAGTGCATCATCAAAGGCCTGGCAGAAATTAGTTGGTACCAGGGCATCGTTTTTGAAGACGGTCGTTGTCTTGGTGGCGAGGTGTTCCAGCCTGGCCTCGAGATGTGACAGCTGTTCGCGGTATCTTGATGTGGCACGTTCACCTATGCCTTTGACCAGTACGATTCCTTCCATCTCATCCTGGCCGATCAGGCTTAGCTCATCTTCCTCTTCTTCCTGCTGCTTTACCTTATGTGCCTCGAAATCTTTGGCTGGCACCAGGTAGGCTTTTATATTTTTTGAAAAAGTCTCGGCGATCGCCGGTTTCAGGGTGCGAATCTGGTTCATCAGGTCAAAGTAACGAGTCTGTTCCTCGTTGCTATCTGCTTCGTCTGACATATCAAACAGTTTGTCCTGTGTCGTATTCAACAGTTTTGACATCAGGTCATCTAACCTGGTTACCAGATTGTTGCGAATATCGACGACAAGTTTGTCGTACTGATTGATTTTATCTTCGTTATTTTTGTTATTTTCACTCATGAATAGTGCTTCCGTTTACCCTTGAACGATGGCTATTCTTTAAAAGAGGCGTACAGTTATTTGATTATAGCTGTTAGTTCAGAAAAAACAGAAGCTTATTATTATTTTAAGATTTAGCGCTACAGCAGCTTTTTCGTTCACAATTATATCCTGTTCAATTGCAACTATGGCATATAGAGCTATGCTCTATTGACTGATTATGCAAATTAATTGTCCTGGAAGTAATAACTTCCCCCGATTTACACAAGATATATATTTTATATGAGTGAGATGCCTGCTGAAAAACCTGAAGTCATAGTTGTCGACGATTCTAAAGTGATTCGTCTTGCCGCCAGAAAAATGCTGGGACCTGACTATATTATCCATCTCGCTGAAGATGGGCTGGTCGGTTGGGAGATGTTGCAGAACAACAGTGCAATCTCGGTAGTTTTTACTGACCTGAGCATGCCAAATCTCAATGGCATGGAGTTATTGAACAATATCAGAAGTTCCAGCAATGATCAGATTGCAAACCTTCCCGTGATCATCATGACAGGTCATGACGATTCTGAGAGTGTTAAAAAGGAAGTGTTTGATGCCGGGGCAACTGACTTTATTACTAAACCATTCGAATCGATCGACCTGTTGAGCCGTGCCAAGGCATATGCGCGCTTAAGCCGTAAAGTCGTCGAACTGGAAAAGAAAACAGGTTACGACAAACTTACAGGTCTATACAATGCAAACCTGCTGATAGAGCATGGCTCGAAGGCCTTCTCGTTCGCTCATCGACACAAATTATTTATCAGTGCAGTTTACTTCGAGATCCAGGATTTTCAGAACTGCTTTCTGACACATGGAAAAAAAGTCGCACAGCATATCATCGTCGCGGTTGGTAAGCGTCTGCAGGAAGTTATGCGCGAGGAGGATATCGCAGCGAGGCTGGGCGTAGCGAAATATGCGCTGGTGCTGCCGATGACCAATAAGCACAAAACGCAGATAGTGATCGAGAGGATCCGTGAGAACATAGATAAACTGGTGTTCGATACAGGAAAAGACAAGATCCGTGTCAGTTTCAAAACAGGTTATGCATCACCTGATTTCAATGAAGAGATCGAGTTTAATGAATTGCTCGACCAGGCTGATGACGCTCTGCAGAGAGCGATAGCCTCATCGACAGAGCAGGTGGTCTGCTACGATGATGCTCTGGAGATCGAAGAGCCACCAATCGTCATCACAGAACAGGATATCGAAACGGCCTTCTCACACATCCTCGAGGGTAATTATTACCAGGTACCGGAACAACACCTGGCGGCTGTAAGAGAGCGCTTGTCACCGTTTATACAATATGCTGATAACCAGTTGACCGTCGATGAAGTCGATAACCCGGCAGAAAAAAATATAGCGGTTTAATATTCACCGACAGTAGATCCGGGTGTGAATAAATGTCAAAAAAGTTAAAAACCATCACCTCAGCCGAAGCCTGGGATATCGCCCAGCAAGACCCGCGAACCTTGCTGATCGACGTTCGTTCGAGTATGGAGTACCTGTTTGTCGGTCATCCTAAAGGCGCATTGCATATTCCCTGGATCGATGAGCCTGACTGGGTAGTAAACAAGGACTTTGTCATGGAGATCAGGAAGCTGGCACTGGGCGGTCTGAAGGAATCATCGACAGATGATGTTCCTATCATCCTGATCTGTCGTAGCGGCAACCGGTCTGATGAAGCTGGTAAGCTGCTCGTGGCCTCAGGAATCAGGAATGTTTATCACATCGATGACGGCTTTGAGGGTAAACTCGATGAAAACCATCACCGCAGTACCCTGGGTGGCTGGCGTTATCATAACCTCCCCTGGGAGCAGTGCTGAAGAGCTAGACGAAAATGAGCGATGACAAGTTAATAAAAACAGAAGAAGAGTGGCGATCGCAATTGAGTGATGATGAATATCGCATCACGCGTCAAGCAGGCACAGAGCCCGCATTTACTGGCAAGTATTACAATAATAAAGAGACGGGTGTTTATCACTGTATCTGTTGCAATGAACCGTTGTTTGATTC
>CBDUKK010000199.1:0-4323 GCA_965367795.1 uncultured Gammaproteobacteria bacterium | reverse complement strand
GATGGTAACAATACGTTTATCTAGAGGCGGCGCCAAGAAAAAGCCTTTTTATCACATCGATGTTAAAGACTCACGTCAATCACGTGACGGCCGCTACATCGAGCGTTTAGGCTATTTCAACCCTGGTGCTACCGGCGGTGAAGAACGCCTGGTATTAGATCTGGATCGCATTACACACTGGAAAGGTGTTGGTGCACAGACATCGGATCGTGTATCTACACTGATCAAACAGGCTCAGAAAGCAGCTGTTTGAAATTAAGCCTTTTCTTGTTGTATGAGTTCAGTTCAACAAGACGAGCATGATGTAGATCAGGCTTCGGAAAAAGTCCTGTTAGGGCGTATAACCGGAGTTTACGGTGTAAAAGGCTGGGTAAAGGTCTTTTCATACACCGATCCAATGGAAGCTATCGTCGATTACAACCCCTGGTTGATCCGGGCAGAAAATCGTAAGAATGCTACATGGAACAAAGTGAAGCTGAAAGCGGGCAAGCGCCATGCTAAAACAGTGGTAGCAAAACTGGAGAACTGCAACGATCGTGATGCCGCCATGGCGTATATCGGAACCGAGATCGCGATCGAGAAGCAGCAGCTGGAAGAGCTGACAGAAGAGAATGAATTTTACTGGCGTGACCTGATCGGTCTGCGGGTAATAAACCAGCAGGATGTAGAGCTGGGTGTGGTAAAAAGTTTGATGGAAACCGGTGCAAATGATGTGCTGGTGGTTGTCTCTGAAATAGACACTGAAGATGGCGCGAACAAGGAAACAGTCGAACGCCTGATTCCATGGACCTTGAATAATGCGATTATCGCGGTTGACCTGGAACATAGAGTTATCGAAGTCGACTGGGATCCTGATTATTAATCGGGCCTGAGTTAGAAAGTTTGTGAACATCTACCTCATCAGTCTGTTTCCTGAGTTGATACAACAGGCCTCAGCATTTGGTGTACTGGGTCGAGCGATAAAACAACAGCAGTTGAACCTGCGTTGTTTTAATCCCAGGGATTACACGGAAGATAAACATCGCACTGTGGATGACCGGCCTTATGGCGGCGGCCCCGGTATGTTGATGAAAGTCGAGCCATTGGCGAAAGCGATAAGGGCGGCGAAAGACGAAGCGAGTGAAAACGCTAAAGTGGTTTATTTGAGTCCGCAGGGACAGCAGCTAAACCAGCAGCTGGTTGTTGATACAGCAGCTCGACAAAAAGATTTGATTTTGATCGCCGGTCGTTATGAAGGTATCGACGAGCGGTTGATCGAGTCACTGATCGATGAAGAATGGTCGATTGGTGATTATGTATTAAGCGGCGGCGAGTTTGCTGCGCTGGTGGTGGTTGATGCCATCACCCGATTGATTCCGGGTGTACTGGGAGATGATGAATCGGCGATACAGGATTCATTCATGCATGGTCTGTTGGATTGCCCGCATTACACACGGCCGGAACTGGTCGATGATCAGGCCGTACCGAAGGTATTGTTGAGCGGTGATCACAAAGCGATTAAACGCTGGCGATTAAAACAGGCACTGGGCCGTACCTGGTTGAGAAGGCCTGACCTGCTGGATGCGATGAGAAAAGATGCATCACGCTGGGATGATGAAAAAGCCGACTTGTTGGCTGAGTTTAAAAAAGAACACTGTTAGCGGGTTACTGTCCCCTGAAGTTGTCAGGGCCACTAGCTGCTGATCGACAAACTAGATTATTAAAGATTAAGGCGCGTAAGCGGAGTAATGATATGAGCAACATAATTCAACAGCTTGAAGCTGAACAAATGACACGTGAAGTGCCAGCGTTTTATCCTGGTGATACCGTTGTCGTTCAAGTACGTGTAAAGGAAGGAGACCGTGAGCGTCTACAGGCATTCGAAGGCGTAGTGATCGCAAAACGCAATCGTGGCCTGCATTCTGCATTTACCGTTCGTAAGATGTCACATGGTGAGGGTGTCGAGCGTGTATTCCAGACATACAGTCATGGTATTGCAGATATCCAGGTTAAACGTAGCGGTAAAGTACGCCGTGCAAAACTTTACTACCTGCGTGGTCTTACCGGTAAGTCTGCTCGTATTACCGAAAAGCTTAAAGTGTCTGACAAGAAGTAATAGTCAGATAGTTTCACAGCATTTAAAAAAGAGCGGTACATCGTACTGCTCTTTTTTTTCGTCCAAATTAAACACATACGGACATATGTCGATACTCATATAGCTCCGTCCAAATGCCATCATCCATGTGCCCTCCCTCTGCTCGAGATGGCAAATATTCCGGCAGTATTTTTCCAGTACTTACGCTTATGGCCGATATGATAATCTTTTTTAAGTGCCCAATTTAATATTGGCTGATAGAATGAGCCGAAAGGACTAGAGACAGGTTTTTTAATGCACATCCTATTTTCTGTATTACTGGTATTTGGTGTATATGCCAATAGCTGGGCAGAGCAAAACAAAACTTCTGCAACGGTATCCGCTGCTATACAGCAAGAGCAGCCCCGCAATGAAGCTTCACAGGCTGAAATTTCCCGGCATGAAAGCGCTGAAAAAAAGCCGTCTGGCAATAGTGCAGATAACAAACAATCGGTCACATTCCAGTCCCTGAACCAGATGAATGAACTGGTCGAGTTAGGTGTGCCAGCCCTGGCATTGAGCCTGCTCGAAGATGAGCAGAAGCAACGGCCGGCTTTTTCTGCTGACTGGTATGCATTTGAATACAAACGCATCCTTTTGCTGGCGGCACTAGAGCGTTGGCAGCAGGTGATAGAGCGTACTCAGTGGTTGTTCGATACGGCTGCAAAAGAAAGGCATATCACTAAAAAGATCCGTCTCTGGTTCGAAACCCAACAGGTGATTGCGAGATTACAGTTGAAGCAGAGCGAACAGGCGCTGGAACAATTGCAGCATCTGTTGTGGGATACTGAAGAGGCGCATCGTGATCCCTCTCTGCCGGTTGTCTGGCGCCGCCTGGTTATCCGTGCCTATCTGCAGTCGAATATCGATGATGATGCGCGCCGAGCACTGGTCAAATATGATCGTGACTATAACACTGAAGAGCAGAATATCGACTGGGTGCTGTTACAGGCACAGGTTCTGCTCAGGACCAATCGCCCGCAACAGGCTATCCAGCTGCTGGAAAAAATTCCCTTAGAGAATGCTGTCGATGTCGAGGCACTATTATTTATCGCGCAGTTACAACATGATCCGAAAAAAGCCGCGGCAATCAACCAGCAGATGAGAGAAAAACTTGATGGCCAGTTATTGAACCGTTCTGCGCGCTGGGCGTATTCATATGTTGCTTACCAGTCATCAAAGATATTAAACGACCAGGCCGCGCAGATATCGAACCTGGAGTCGATGCTGTCCCTGGGTATCGAATACCCGGTGTTTGATGAGAGCTACCAGGTGACAGCTGATGACCTGTGGGATATGTATAACGAACAGGGTTTGATCATCGCTAATGACAGTGGGCTGTTGTTCGGTAATGATGAACAATGGCAGAAACGGTCTGATCAGTTGCTGAAAAAAGCACCGGAAAAGGCCCTGGCGCTCAATACAGCGCTGGTATTACACACCAATAATTTCTCGACCATGCAGCAACAGCATAAAACCATCGTCGAGATAATCGAGCAGAGAAAAAAAGGCCTCGAACTGATCAACCAGCTTTACCTGCATAGTAACAAGGTATCAGATGTCAACGTGTTGCCAGATGAGGTCCGTTATCGACTGGTCGATTATGCCCTGTCAGAGGGAGATTATTCTGAAGCAGCAAAGATTATGAAAAGCCTTCAGGAGCCGCCTCCGGGAAATACATTGTTCGACTGGCGGATGCGTAAGGCCCGTGTCTTGATCCTGCAGGGTGAATATCAGAGCAGTGAAGAGCTGATACGTAAGACATTCTCTGAGAATGCCAGGATTACCCGTGATGAGCTGGACCGCTATATCCAGGTGGTTTTTGATTTTCAGACGGTACAGCAGCATGAGCGAGCGATCAGGTTATTTGACATCGTCTCTCTAGACGGCCTTGATGAAAAACTGAAACGTGAGATCTATTTCTGGAAAGCGGAGTCTTATTTTTCATTGAAGCAATACGACCGTGCCGCGCTGTTCTATCTTGAATCTTCACGCGCAGTTGCCGATGCTGAACACGACCTGTGGGGGCAGTCTGCACGTTTCAAAGCGGGGCAGTCACTGATGCTGGCTGAGATATATGACGATGCGAAAAAAGTTTTCTCTGATCTTTTACTGGTCACTGCCAGCGATTCGCGTAAAGCGATCATCAACCAGAACCTGCAAAAGATCAGATTGTTAAAAAGTGCGATGAATAATAATCAGCTCTAGTG
>CBDUKK010000198.1:0-4352 GCA_965367795.1 uncultured Gammaproteobacteria bacterium | reverse complement strand
ACAGCAAATATGATACCGCCGATAATGAAGTGATGAAACTTGCCATGTTCAAAATCGCGTTCTCTATTCTTATTTGATTGCACACCAAATGCAGCAGCAAAGATACTGCTCATAAATGAGAGTGGTGTAATCTTTTTAGCTTTATCCTGCTTGTCAGTAGTCATGTAACAAATCACCCGGGGGTCAAATATAGATTTAATCTACATTATTATAATCTAATGCATTAATCGAGTTTCAGGTTTCTCAGGTACTCTCTGAATTCCTCAGCCATTTCATCGTGCTGAAGAGCGATTTCGACATTGGCTTCCAGGTATCCGTTTTTACTACCGCAGTCATAACGACGACCCTCAAAGCTATAGGCAAAAATATCTTCTGTTTTTCTTAACTCCCCTATCGCGTCTGTCAGCTGAATCTCGTTACCGGCACCACGCTGTGTCGTTCTGAGTACATCCAGGATTGCCGGTGTCAGGATATAACGACCAACAACCGCCTGGTCTGACGGTGCTTCTCCAGCTGACGGTTTTTCGATGATATCATCAACACGGGCCAGCCCCTCCTCGAGTTTAGGCCCGGCCACCATACCGTACTTGTGGCTTTCCGAGACAGGTATAGTTTGTGTACCGATCACACTGCCCTGCTTTCTCTCATAAACGTCGACCATCTGCTGGATACAGCTAGGGCCATCTTTGTTATAGATCAGATCATCGGGCAGTAAAACGGCGAAAGGTTTATTGCCGATCGCTGGTTCAGCGCACAGTACGGCATGGCCGAGCCCCAATGCTTCAGACTGGCGTATGAATACACAGTGGATGTTAGGCGGAACCACTTCCTGGACGACTTTCAGGAGTGCGTCTTTATTTCTCAGGCTCAGTTCAGTTTCAAGCTCATAGGCCTTGTCATAATGATCGATGATAGCGTTTTTTGTACGACCGACAACGAATACCAGGTTTTCCATACCAGCGGCTACAGCCTCTTCAGAAGCGTACTGTATCAATGGCTTATCAACTACCGTCAGCATTTCTTTTGCTATGGCTTTAGTTGCAGGCAGAAAGCGTGTACCCAGGCCGGCAACAGGGAAAACAGCCGTTCGAATTGAACTCATGACAAGATCCTTAAATGGTTTCAAATAAACACTAATTTTAAACCATGTTGGCATGCATATCAGGATGACTATGGTAAAATTTCACAGTTATTTTTAAAAGTAGAACTGTTATGACCTATGTAGTTGTTGAAGATTGTATCAAATGCAAACACACCGACTGTGTTGACGTATGCCCCGTAGACTGTTTCCATGAAGGCCCGAACTTCCTGGTCATCGACCCGGAAGAATGTATCGACTGCACCTTATGTGAGCCAGAATGCCCCATCGGCGCGATTTTTGCAGATGACGATGTCCCCGAAGGTCAGGAAAACTTTATCGAACTCAACGCAGAATTAAGCCTGGAATGGCCGGTGATCAATGTCAGCAAAGATTCCCTACCTGATGCTGCTGAATGGGAAGGCGTACCGGACAAGTTAAAATTACTGGAAAGATAAAACCGGTAACATTGATCTGTGACAAACCCAACCATTATTGAAGTACCGTCCTGTAAAAACATACTTCAATATACCGCTGACTTCATTTTTGATGAATTTAGCGCAGAAGCACCTGATTTTTCCAACCTCTACGTCTTATTGCCACATGCACAGGCAAAAAGGCAATTCAATGAAACGCTGTGTCGCGCCCTGCCTGAAGGCCTGCCAGCAATCATCCCTCCCTGGTCTGGCACATTAAGCGACTGGTCGCATGAATATTGCCACAGCCAGCATAGCGATTACCGGGTCATCAGCGCACATGCCCGTCAGCTGTTGTTTATCGAGGCACTGCAACAACACCCAGACCTGTTCAAAGAAGAAAACAAGTGGCAGGTGACACAGGCACTACTGAACCTGTTTGATGAACTTGGCTTAAGCCAGGCAGACCTGTTCACTTCTGCCGAAGGCTGGCATGAACAGTTACGACAGGCATATGGTATAGCAGAGCGGGATTTCGAACACCTGCAGTACGAGAGTAAACTGGTTTACACCCTATGGCACGCCTGGCAGACGCAACTCAGTGAAAACCAGTTATACGATGAAACAACGGACTACCTCTCGCGCCTGAGTAATGCCCCTGCAGCCATCGAAAAAAAACATTTCATCTGCCTTGGTTTTGCAAACTACGCCAGGACCGAACAGGAATTCATCAATCTTCTCGTCAGCAAGCAGCAATGCCAGGTCATTGAATATAGCGATACTATCGATGCCAATAAAAGCACACTCCATGACCATGCTTTCTCAGCATTCATCAGTGAGGCCTTCCTGCAGTCACCAGAGTCGATCAAACAGCGAGCACAGAGATTTTCAGATCACTATAGCGACGTCTTTGCTGACAACCCGCCATTTAGCACGTACATGGCGGGTAATGAAGAACAACAGATTCGTGCCATAGACTTTTATATCCGCAGTAACATCATCAAGGGCAATGACAATATTGCTGTTATCAGCGAAGACCGAAAACTATCACGACGTCTACGTGCCCTGCTGGAACGTGCCAGTGTACAACTACAGGACAGGGCTGGCTGGTCACTGGCGACGACCCAGGCATCGACCATCATCGAACGCTGGCTGGAGTGCATCGAAGAAGATTTCAGCGCCTACCCTCTGCTCGACTGTTTAAAATCACCCTTTTTAGAGATAGCTGCGCCCGGGACTGATTTCAAACACAACATCTACCGCTTTGAGCATGACCTGATATTCCATGAAAATGTCAGCAGCAATATCCCGGCATATAAAAAGAAACTTAGAGAGCGGTTAGAACGCTTAAGCCACTGGCCACAGGATGCCTACAAGTCGCTGATCGAAACACTGGACTACATCGCTGACAGTGCAAAAGTATTATCGGCCCTGCATGCCAGTAAGAAATCGATCCGCCTGTCCAGGTTTATCGATGAACTGTTAGCCAGTCTTCAGCAGCTCGGCGTTCTGAAGAGTTATCAAAATGACGATGCCGGACTGATATTACTAAATACCTTTGACTCACTCAGGCAGAGCCTCACCCATTCAGACCCCGAACTCAGTTGGCAGGATTGCCGACAGTGGCTTGGCATGGCTCTGGAAACTCAGCACTTCACGCCACCGACCATGGATTCCAAAGTACAGCTGATGACTCTGGAACAGGCTTCCTACCAACATTTCGATTGCGTCATAATCGCAGCAACGGAATCACAGCACTTTCCCGGTAGCGCCAAAACCTCGCCTTTCTTCAACCAGGCGGTACGTGAATCACTTGGATTAGACACGTGGCAGAGCCAGCGCTCAAGGCGCCATCAACTTTTTAATCGCGCACTGTTATCTGCACCAGAGGTGTTACTAACCGCCTGTAATGAAGAAAAAGGTGAAGACAAACCAGTCTCACCATGGCTTGAATTACTGACAAATTTTTACCAGCTGGCATTTGGCAGACCGCTCCACAACCATTACCTGCAAGACCTGGTGTTATCGGACAGTGAAGTTTTTAATTGCGATGACCCGTCCCTGCCACAACAGTCTGTCCAGCCCATACCCGCCATCCCGGCAGATCTGATCCCCGAAAGGCTATCAGCAAGCTCATATCAACGTATCATCAATTGCCCTTACCAGTATTTTAGCGCCGACGGACTTGGCCTCAAAGCACTTGAAGAACTCAGTGAAGAGTTAAAAAAATCTGACTATGGCAAGCGCATCCACCTGATCCTGCAGGTCTTCCACAGCGGTCATAATAAACACGGTAAAGCCTTTGAAAAACCTCTGACTGAAGAAAACCGTTCTTCAGCAGAAGCCTTCCTCAGCAGGCTATCAGAAAAAATATTTCTCCAGGATCTTGATGATAATGTTTTACACCGGAGCTGGTTATATCGCTGGAAAAAACATATACCGTCCTATATCGACTGGCAACTCCGCCACCAGGCAGACTGGGCGATTTTTCAGAATGAAAAGATGCTTGAAACTGAACTGGAAGGATCGGTGAAGATCTATGGTTTCCTCGATCGCGTCGACCGCAACAGGGAAAATAACATGCATGCCATCATCGATTACAAGACCGGGATGACAGCCCGACAGCAAGATGTCGATTCAGGAGAAAATGTCCAGCTATCCACATATGCACTGCTCGATGAGCAGGCCAGTGAAGTGAGTTACCTGTCGCTAGATTCGTCTTATCAGAAAGTCGAGACGAAATCCTGTTTATCTGGTGAAGACCTGGCGATCAACTGCGAACATAACAGATTACGTTTACTGGAGATATTTGATCAGATGAAAAACCGCACGCCGCTCACCGCCTGGGGCGATGACGA
>CBDUKK010000197.1:0-4359 GCA_965367795.1 uncultured Gammaproteobacteria bacterium | reverse complement strand
TCGATGCGCTTCGGCGGATACAGGTGATAGCCTTCTGCACGCCGATAACCATGCTCGTTGTCCTGCCAGGGTTTCTCATCGACACCAGCGGTGAAGTGGAAAACTTCGGGGTCATCACTGATCCAGGCGTATTCGTTGCTCATGCGAAGTGAAGCAGCGGTGCAGATATCCACACACAGGCCACACCAGCAGCATCGGCCATAGTCGAATCGTGGCCGCAGGCCGCTATCACCTTTTTTACCTTCATATTTTTCGACGGCAACCATGTCGATGGCATGGTTCTGACAGATTTCATGGCAGCTGCCACAGCCGACACAGGTATCCGCGATGTTGATGTGAAAGCCGCGGTATGCGGGTGCGCCAGGCCTGTCGATCGTCGGGCGCTTCGACGTATAGGGTTTTTCAAAGGCACGTTGCCAGACGAAAAAAGGAGAGAGCAGGTCTTTTAAACTCATGATGTTATCTCTCGATCTCGGGTGGGTAAGTATGTAATGAAACCATCAGCCCGGCGATATCTGCGATGTTATTACCCACCGCGATGTGCTCCATCACCGCGATACCATGGGTGTAACTCGGGCCACGGACATGTACGCGTCGAACATATTCGCTGCCATCAGAGACCATGTAGTAACCGTATTCACCACGGGTACATTCCGCTTTGACATAGGTCTCACCGGCGGGTACTTTCCAGTGCAGCACGTTTGGCATGTCTGCCTGAAAGGCACCATCTGTCGGTGCTCTATCGAGACACTGACGGATCAGACTGATGCACTGGCGGGTTTCCTGCAGGCGCAGGTAAGCTCGTTCATAGGCATCAGAGTCTGTGCCGGTGATGATATCGAAATCCAGCTCATCGTAGGCGAGATAGGGCTCATCTTTGCGCAGGTCACGTTTGAAGCCACAGGCACGTGCATTCGGACCGACGATGCCGTAGGGGTCGACCATCTCCGGTGTGATGATGCCCAGGCCTTTCGAGCGCGCCTTGAACACGACATTGTTAAACATCACACGTTCTACCTGGTCGAGCAGTTTTTCAGCGCCATCCATGATGCTGCGGGCACGTCCCTCGAAACCCTCGGGCAGGCCGGCGCGAACACCACCGGGAACGATGTACATGTGATAGATACGTGCGCCTGTCATCTCTTCGAACAGGTCGAGTACGTAATCCCGGTAAGCGAGTGTCCAGTTGGCAACAGTATATTGTCCAAAAGCACCACCCTGGCCACCGATCCACATCAGGAAACTGGCCATACGCATCAGCTCCAGGTTCAGGGTGCGCAGCCAGATCGCCCGTTCTGGAACCTCGATACCACTGAGCAGTTCAACCGCATGGGAGTAGAGATATTCATTGAACGTCGGTTCTGGCACCGCGATGCGGCAGACCACGGTAAAGTTCTGGATATAATTTCGCCTTTCCATCAGCTTTTCGAAAGCACGGTGCAGGTAACCGACATGGGTCTTGCATTCGATGACAGTATCGCCGTCGAGTACCAGCTCTAATGACATATTCCCGGTGATGCCGGGATGCTGCGGTCCCTGCCATAACTTGACGTATTTACCAGAGCTTAGGTCGACCGGTTCTGGTTGTGCAAAATCGAGGGCAGCGGAGTGGCCAGTAGAAGTGGGACGGCTCATTTCTCATCACCTCCACGGTTAGGATAGAGTGTGACTTTCATGTGCTGGCGTGGCTCTTCGCTATGGCGGCCTTCGCGGTGGCCAAAACGTTCATCGCTGAATTTTTTAGTATCGAACTCACGGCGCATCGGTGGTATCTGGTCCCAGCCTTCCAGGCAGAAATCCTCTTCGATACGTGGGCTTCCCGGGAAGTTGATGCCGTACATCTCGCGCAGTTCCCGTTGATAGGTCCAGGCCTGCGCCCATAAGGTGTGGATGGACGTCATCTCTGCCTGATCACGGCCGATATCGACGTGTACCGAAAGCGAGTGTTTCTCTTCGTAGTTATGCAGCATGTAGACCAGGGTAAAGATACCGTCCTCGATATAATCGATGCAGGTCATGAAGTTGAGGTGGGTATACGCTTCGCGGTCACGCAGTTCGCGGATCAGGCGCTCGGCATTTTCCCTGGCCACTTTTATGGTGGTCATCCGTGGTTGCCGTTCGCTCACATCGGTGATAGCAAAATCTCTTTTCAGTCTTTCCAGCATGTCATTCATAGTTTGTATTATCAGTTGCCCGTGGTATTTCCGACTACCAGTTATAGTCTGGCATATCCCATTTCTTGATCACTTTTTTCTGGTTCGCCTTGTACCAGTCAAAATTTTCTACATAACGGTTGGCGCCATCACATTCACCGGCTTTGATCTTCTTCTGCAATGCCATGATACTTGCAACCAGGGCTTCAGGACGAGGCATACAGCCAGTGACGTAGAGATCGACCGGGATATACTGGTCGAACTGGTTGATGGTGTTGTAGCTATCGAAATACATGCCGCCGTTGATCGGACATATGCCGAGCGCGATGACGAACTTTGGTCCCTGCATCTGTTCATAGCTGCGGATGATTCGTTTCAGGGTTTTTACCGAAGCATATCCGCCGATGACGAACACCGATGACTGTCGTGGCGTTGGACGTCCGGCAACACCGAAGCGGTTTGCGTCGAAACGGGCAGTCATCAAGGGGCGTAATTCTATGGCACCGCAGCCTGTGCCAAATGCCAGGATCCATAATGAGTTAGCACGGGCCCAGTTGGCGAAGTCCTCGACCGCTTTAATCGGGTAGGGTTCATAAGCCCTGGGGCGTGCATTACTGAAAAGCAGCTGCTCTTCCTCGGTTAAGCCGGAATTTTCCAGTAAGTCTTCAGTGTTGAGACTGTTTTTCATAGTTCTGTCCTCATTAAGCGCTCAATACCATCTGTACATAAATTATCGACATGATGCCGATCAGTGTCGGTATCCTGAAGAAGAAACGGATCGCCTGATCGACGCGGAAACGCGGGAACGCGACCCCGATGACGATGGCGACCATATAGATCAAAAATGTTTTGATCACGAGTTCGCCCCAGCCGGTGGCGCCACCAAAAAACAGGTTCATGAATAATATCAGTTTGGTCGCGCCGAACAATGCACGGTTTGTCTGCAATAACGACAGGTAGGCACTGTGGAACTCGGTCGGTGGACCAATCGGGATCTCCTGTGGCGCAAGGAAGATGTCGAATGGCGAATACCCGGTCATGCCGAGGAAAGCCAGCATGGCAGCCAGGGTTGCTACCCAGTTGGTGATAACGGTCCAGTTCTGCCAGCCGCCTTGTTGTGCTGCCACGATCTCGGTGATCGACAGGGTGTCATACTGGATGACGATGGAGATCACAGCCAGAGCAAAAGGTAACTCATAGGCGGTCATCTGTGACAGGCCGCGGGCGATACCGATGGCGCTGTAGGGGTGGCCGCTTTCGCCTGCACCGAGCGCCATGCCTAGCTGACCGAAGAACATGAAATAGATGACCAGGAACAGGTCACCGGCCATACTGAAATTAGAGAACATCTCACTGCCGTAGATCACGGGGATGAAGGCCAGCGTACCGATGCCGCCTGCGATACGAAATACCGGACCGAGGTAGAACATGTAACCGTGCATGATAGCGGTACGCTTGAAGAAGTTTTTCAGGAGGTTGATGAAAGGCTGGCTGTATGGGATGCCGATACGGCCCTGGGCCTTGGCGATGATGCGTTCGATGAGCGCGCCTGTAAACAGGCCGTAGAACGTCACGATCAGCAGTGTCAGGGAGAAGTTACCGACTTTGTCTAACCATTCTGCGATCACAGTGCGAAGCCTCCGTTAAACAGGAACATGGCGACGAAATACATGATGACGAACAGTGCGTAGGTCTGGCCGTTGCCGTTATAGAAAATTCGCAGCGATGATCCCATAGTATGACTCCATTCGACGATAGAATTCCAGAAAACGGTGGCCCGCGGCCTCACCAGGAAGCCGATGGCGCGGTCGTAATGTGCGAAGAAATTATAGGCGTAGTGGGTATCTTCCGGACGGTGCGGGCGCTCCGCTGCATACACGATATTAAACTGCTCGACCTTCTGTATTTTCAATGTCAACGAGATCAGCAATAGCAGGATCAACGGTACCATCCAGACGCCGCCGACAATGGCCATGATCATCGGTGCGTTCCAGTAGCCAAGGTGGCTCTGTAAGGCCAGACCTTCCCATACCATGGTATTAGCCAGCCACGGATCGATTGCGGCAGACACCGGATCGAGCAGCAGTTTCGGGTAGGCTGATAGCACCATGATGCAGGCGATCATGATGCCCTGTGGCAGCAGCAATATCAGTGGTGCTTCTTTAAGATCATGGTGTTCCAGTTTTCTCTGGCCGAGGAACACGGT
>CBDUKK010000196.1:0-4360 GCA_965367795.1 uncultured Gammaproteobacteria bacterium | reverse complement strand
GCACTCGGTGCCTGTAATTCGTATACACTTGTACCCGCATTATCACGCTGGCAGTCATCAGACTCGGCAGCTAACCAGTTAGCACCACCCGCACCCAGCTGCATCGCGCCGGTTTCAGGTTCGCCATCATCAACTTTTCGGTCTAATTCAGCAATCACTTCTACCGGGATACCACGACCGGTGATCAACTCGTGCTCATCTGCAAGCGCGGCACCGCCTCTAACCTGATTACCGTAAGCCAGGTTCATGCCTGATCCGAAACCATTATCAGGACAGGTCTCGACGGAACAACCATACTCGGTCACCGCAACACCTGTGGCATCAAAATTTCCTGTTATATAACCTGCTGCCTGCAATTGCACCCAGACATTTGCCCGTTCTGCAGGTGAATCTGTATTTGCACCAGTAATACCGACACGTCCATTGCCGTCACCATTCGCGACCAGATTGTCAGGATCGGGTAAATTGATTTCTGCCTGAGTGTAATCACCAGGAAATGCTCGGTATCGATCCTGGAAGCTGAACCAGGCCGCAGTGATGCCATCGACCGTATTGTTCAAGGCACGCACCCTGGCAGTATTGATAAGCTCCTGGCCTTTTAATACGCCTCCCAATAACAGGCCGATGATCACCAGTACGATGGCGATCTCAATCAGCGTAAAACCTCTTTGCTTCATTACTATATTCATCAATTTATTCTCAGTCTAAAATTGCATTATTTTTATTGTTATTAATTATAGAGCAATTACCATACCAACATTATATAGCCCATAAAATGCGGCTTTGCAGTAAATATACAGTCTTTATAACAATTTATTCGTCTATTTTTCAACACTTTGTCGCTTTTTCAACGTTTTCTCTTCTAAAACAGCGATCTTTTGGGTCAAAAAGTTTAACTCATAGGGGTCGGTAATCTCATTACTCTCAATCAGGGCACCGACCAGGATCTTGGCTGCTTCTACTTCACCCATATCCTCCAGAACAATGATCTTCATATCTTTGGCCCAGTACGGGACATTTTTACCTGTCGCTTTCTCCGCCAGCGCATTGGCATATTTTAGTGCTAGATCATAGTCTTTTAATTCATGCTTGGCCGTGATGATCACGTGTGCCAGCCAACGCCAGTACTTATTCGGATTCTCATTGAACTTGTAGAAGACATAGTCCGTCATTATTCGTTGTTTTTCCGGGTTCTGTATACTGCCATAAACCCTGGCTGCAACCAGCATCGGGTAATGACCCTCTGGATCTAGCTCCAAGATGGTATCCAGCCACTGCGTCAAACGCGGGTAATTTAGCTGGTAAAACGGGATGCTCGCGCCGGGCTGGTTGTCAAAAGCCTGTAGCCACAGGTTGAGAAATTTAGCTGCCGCTATCGGCTCACCCAGCGAACTCATCACATAAGTGCGGGTTGATAGAGGTGGCGCAAGGTCTTTCGCCTTTGCCACCACCGGTTCCTGGAAACTGTGCCAGGTCAACTGCAACAGCAATGCGAGAACAAGAGCAACCTTCACCGACCGGGGAACATCAGTTACCGGTCTGTCTTTATGCAAGAAGTGGTTATAGTGCATTAGCTAACCTAAAAATTCTTTCTGTAGAAATCAAACAAGGCGATAAATGACAGGAAAATAAGGTAGATGACGGTCTGCCCAAATAATGGCAATAGCGTACTCCAGTCAGCCGTGTTGTAGGTTAACCAGGCTGTTTGCGTGAACCGGTGCAAGTCAGGCAATAACCATGTCATCAGTTCGATGAAGCCGTCCATAAACTGCTGAGCTATCGATGTATGCGCGATGATAGGGTATTTGGCCATCAGGAAAATAGACGTCACGATGCGTGATGCACCATAAATGATGAAGACCGCGGCCAGCGCTGATGGCACCTGGTTAAATGTAAACAGCATGACCAGGCTTAAAGCGACAACCAGGACCAGTTCGAAGAACAGCGATATCGTCCATATCACTATCTGTTCAGGGTCGGCATATAACAACAACAGCACGGCGAATATAATTGCCACCAATGCAGCGATATAAAAATAGCCAATCATCTTGCCAAGATAATAATTACCCCTGCGGATCGGCATCGCCAGGATCATCTCCAGCGTTTTGTCGTGTAGTTCTCGAACCGTGCTGGAAACCACGAATAAGGTCGTGATAACCACCGCACTCATCCTTAAGAATGCAGCAAGGATAGCCACCTGCGTTACCCGGTGCTCGGTAATCGCGAGATCACCGATGAACTCTACCAGGCCAAAGCTGATGCCGATCACCAGGAAAGACAGCAATAACAGCCGGTTGCGCAACGATTCGATGATGGTGAAACGTGCGATGGTAAGAACCTGTGAAAACATATTTGTGGTTTTTTATATGGTATAGATCACTCCGATTATAGCGAGTAATCATACAAAGGTTATAAGCTTGTTCTACAATCTTGTTTAAAGTAACAAAATAATAATAAATATGCCCTCAAACAGCCAGTTTTTGCTCGACAATGAACACCGTCTATTAGGGCTAATGATATTCAGCCTGCTCGTGGCAATTCATCTCGGCAACAGCGACACGGCACTTGCACAAAGCTTTCTCTTCGTACACTTTGGCTTTTTCCTGCTGTGGCAGCCGGTCATCAAACAGCAGTCATCTTTTAGCGTTATACAGCTTTTTATCCTGGTCATACTGATAGCGGCTTATATCTATTTTTTCAATCCCTGGCTGAATGCATTCTGGACCTTGCTGCTGCTGACACTTTTGACCGGACGGATCTTTGCACGCGGACTCGCTAGAGCGGCATATGGCCTTGCAGTTATCACGCTTTTTTTCGAGCTGATACTATTTATAACACCTGATCTGTTCAACCTCACCGCATTGTCTTCATCGATACAGCCCGTCTTCAGTACCCTGTTAATGCTGCTGCCATTATTGCTGCTGTTATTTCCAGTGACTGATAGCGCGTCTAACCAGGTCGACTTTATACGTGGTTTTCTTGTCGTGATACTCGTCATCTTTTTATGCATGGGCAGCGTGTTGATCAGTGTAACAACACAGAAACCATACATCGAGTCAACAGCGACCAGCGCCATCATATTGAGCCTGTTCTTACTGCTGACTGCTTTTCTGTGGGTACCGCGAGCCGGTTTTACCGGCCTGGCCCAACTGTTAGAAAAGTATGTGCTGAATATTGGCGGCCCATTCGAACAATGGTTTACCCATGTCTCAACGCTTGAGGCCAACACCGGTCTTCGACCTGAAAACTTCCTGACTGCGAGCCTGCGTTACCTGATGCAGCAGCACTGGATCTGCGGGGTAAGGTGGCAGGCTGGCTCCACAGATGGGCTCGAAGGTGATGAGTCAACAAACCAGGTAAGCATTAACGATGATAAATTAAGACTGACCATATACACCTATACACCTGTCGGTCCGTCGCTGCTGCTGCATAGCAAGTTATTACTCAACGTCCTGACTTTTTATTATCGTGCCAAGCTACAGGAGCAACAGTTGCTGAAACAGGCGCATTTGCAGGCCATCTATGAAACCGGATCAAAATTAACACATGACGTTAAAAACATATTGCAGTCGACACAGACGATGTCCCGGATAATCAGCGATGAAGATGCAGATATGCAGGAAAAAATCGACGTTCTAAAAAAACAGATGCCGCTATTGAACCAGAGATTAAATACGACTCTGGAAAAACTACGGGCGCCGGTCAACTCAGACGACCTCGAGCAGGCCACCAGCGGTTCATTGCTTCACTGGTGGAACCAGCTGCAACTACGTTATACCGGGCGACACATAGCGTTTACTACTGATATAGATAAAGATATGGAGATACCCGTCGATATCTTTACAACGGTCATTGAAAACCTGCTCGATAATGCGAGGAATAAACGTATACGTGAACCAAAACTCAAAATATTTGTAGAACTAAGTTACTCCGGAAACAATATACGTCTATCAGTCACCGATACCGGCAGTGCCATCGATGCACAGGTATACCCGTATCTGTTCAAAGAGGTGGTTTCATCTAATGACGGTTTTGGTATCGGCCTTTACCAGTCATATGAACTGGCAAAGAACCATGGTTACGAGTTGAGTATCGGCAACAACACGGAAGGTGCCGTCTGCTTCAACCTTGATAAAGCGGCTTGATAGAGTTATGGCAACACGCCTGCCTCAACCATCCGGGCTTTTAACTCATATGAATTAATCCACACAACTATATCATCAAAAACTCCGCCTGCAGCAACCGCACCTTCTTCTGTCGGTGTCCGCCAGACAAAAACGTCATCCAGATTATTATTTTCATTCTCATCATCATGACCATTACCAGGCGCAGGGATTGCGGGCTGGTTGACTCCCGAAAC
>CBDUKK010000195.1:0-4381 GCA_965367795.1 uncultured Gammaproteobacteria bacterium | reverse complement strand
TAAAGAATCTCTGACTCATTGGTCACCGCGAGTACCGCATCCGGGTCAAATAACAGGCTGCGTGAAATGGAGAGTGAGTCACTGGTGTCACCTGACTGTTTGATCTTTATTGCAAAATCAACCGTGTAAGTTAACAAGTATTCTCTCGCACGACCACTGCCATCGACCGAAAGGACCCGACGGTCTCTGCCGTCCCTTATCAGCACCAGCGTCGATCTGGATTGCGATTCTTTACTGACAACTTCTATCTTGTTTGTCGTCAGCAGGCTTCTTATCTCTCGCCCCAGCTGAAACAGCGTCCCGTGCTCGATATAGACCGGAGCAATCTCTTCAGATAAGTTGATCGCGCCACGCAATTGAAACCCGCAGGCGCAGAGCATGAGGACGATAGCCATATAGACCAGGGTGCGTGAGCTTCTTTTAGTTACTCCAGGTATTGCTCGCGACATTTTAATTAGCCACGATGTTCACTAGACGACCTGGGACTACGATAACCTTGCGCACGGTCTTACCTTCGATATTTGTCTGGATTTTTTCATCGGCCAATGCCAGAGCCTCGATACTCTCGTTATTCGAATCAGCAGCCACGTTGATCCGGGAACGCAACTTGCCGTTCACCTGAAGCACCAGTTCGACTTCATCCCTGATCATCGCAGACTCATCACATTCTGGCCATGCGACATCAGCAAGCAGCTCATCGTGACCCAGTTCGTTCCATAACTGCTGGGTGATATGCGGCACCATCGGCGACAGCATGATGACTATACCTTCTATCGCCTCACGGACGACGGCCATCCCCTGTTCAGTGTCATCATCAAACTTGCTTAGCTCGTTGATCAGCTCCATCACCGCAGCGATAGCGGTATTGAAAGTATGGCGACGGCCAACATCATCACTGACCTTGGCGACGGTCTCATGAAATTTTCGACGGATATCTTTTTGTGAAGAGGATAATGCAGAGACATCCAGCACTGACGATGCCGCCTGTTTTTGCAGGTAAGAGGCAACCAGTTTCCATAACCGTTTGAGAAAACGTGCAGCACCATCGACGCCTTCGTCATTCCATTCCAGTGACTGTTCCGGCGGTGCGGCAAACAGGATAAACAGGCGCACGGTATCTGCACCATATCTCTCGATCAACTGTTGCGGATCGACGGTATTGCCCTTGGACTTGGACATCTTGCTGCCATCTTTTAACACCATGCCCTGCGTCAGCAATTGTGTGAAAGGCTCGTCGCTGTCGAGCAGACCCTCATCACGCATCAGTTTGTGGAAGAAACGGGCATACAGCAGGTGTAATACCGCATGTTCGATACCGCCGATATACTGGTCGACCGGTGCCCAGTATTTCGCACGATCATCGAGCATAGAATCTGCGTCCGGGCAGGTGAACCGGGCATAATACCAGGACGACTCAAAGAAGGTATCAAAGGTATCGGTCTCGCGTTCCGCCTTACCACCACATTCAGGACAGCTGGTCTCATAGAACGCAGGCATCTTCTTGATCGGTGAACCAACGTCTTCACCGTAGGCGATGTCCTCGGGTAACACCACGGGCAGCTGATCTTCAGGCACCGGCACCGTGCCACATTTATCACAGTGAATGATCGGTATCGGCGTGCCCCAGTAACGCTGCCTGGAAACGCCCCAGTCACGCAAACGGTAATTGGTCTGTTTTTCACCTTTGCCCACCACCGCCAGTTTATCGGCAATGGCATCGATAGCCTGCTCTGATGTCAGGCCGTCAAATTCGGCTGAATTTTTTAACACCCCTTTTTCAACATAGGCGTCTGCGTCAACCGTGACATCACTACCGTCGGCCGGGTATATCACCTGTTTTATCGGCAGGCCATACGCTTTGGCAAAAGCATAATCTCGCGTATCGTGAGCCGGTACCGACATGACAGCACCAGAGCCATAATCGATGAGTACAAAATTGGCTACCCACACTGGCACCTGGGCACCTGTTATCGGGTGTATCGCCATAAATCCGGTCGCCATGCCTTTCTTTTCCATGGTTGCCATATCCGCTTCTGCGACGCTGGTAGTCTTGCAGGATTCGATAAACGCCTGTAACCCGGGATTAGTCTCTGCCGCTTTTTTCGCCAGAGGATGCTCCGCAGCAACCGCGACATAAGTTACGCCCATCAGGGTATCCGCTCGCGTGGTATAAACGGTTAAAGGTTCTTCATCGTCTATAGCAAAGGTTAACTCGACGCCGGTAGAACGACCGATCCAGTTACGCTGCATGGTGCGCACCTGTTCCGGCCAGCCATCCAGCCTGTCGATATCGTTAAGCAGCTGCTCGGCATAATCGGTGATCTTCATAAACCACTGTGCGATCTCACGGCGCTCTACCGCTGTGTCACAGCGCCAGCATTTTCCATCGATCACCTGTTCGTTAGCGAGCACTGTCTGGTCGTGTGGACACCAGTTGACTCCGGCGGTTTTCTTGTAAGCCAGCCCCTTTTTGAACAGGCGGGTAAACAACCATTGCTCCCAGCGATAATACTCGGGTTTACAGGTTGCCAGCTCGCGGTCCCAGTCATAAGCGAAGCCCAGGCGTTTCAGCTGGTCACGCATATAATCGATGTTTTCGTAGGTCCATTTTGCAGGCGCCACCTTGTTTTTCATGGCAGCATTCTCTGCAGGTAAGCCGAAAGCATCCCAGCCCATCGGCTGCAATACATTTTTACCCTGCATACGCTGATAACGTGAGATAACGTCACCGATAGAGTAATTTCGCACATGCCCCATATGAAGACGACCGCTGGGATATGGGAACATAGCCAGGCAATAAAATTTGTCTTTTGAAGTGTCTTCCAGAACCCTAAAGGTGGATCTTTCATCCCAGATCTTTTGAACTTTTTCTTCTATTTCCTGGGCTCGATATTCTTCATTCATAATAATTTTTTACAAAATGTGCAGTTCGTCGGATGACGTCACTGGGCTGAATTTTCTGGTCTATAAATTAAGGGTAGATATGACTGATTACCAGCCATACCTACCCTGAACATGAAGGATACACCAGCACCGTAACTACATAAAGGATTCGTTTCACTCTGATGAGTATTTTTAAGCTTAACGCCATTAATACAGGAGCAATTTCAAGGGATATCATGATCCAGCTAAAGAAAAAACCGGCCAACCACCTTATCTCAGCCTATAACCAGATGATGCAGGTGATGCGTGATGCATTCGAAAAGTCAGAGCCGAGTGACATGTCATTACAAAAAGCCCTGGACCTGGCCAAATACCAGGCCGTACATATCGGCCGGGTCACTTCAGAGGAAGCCTATGAGATCGGCGAATATATCAAGCGCGATATCAATGATGCCGCCGAGTACATGATGGATTCCAGTGCGGAGTTCTACGACTGGCTGATGCTGGATATCGAGATCATAGAACGTAAGGTGATGGAGCTGTTCTTATCCGTCGCTGACCATACCCGTATCGAACTGGAGCAGTTCCAGCTACCACATGGAGCCATGGCTCAACAGGCACTGATATATAGAAGCGGTGAGATAACCGGGCCGGGCACCCTGATCTGCGAGAGCTGCGGCAAAACCAAACCGTTTCTCAGCAGTGACGAAATATCAGATTGCTCACATTGCAGTCATGATCGTTTCGTCCGGCGAAAGCTCGGAAATAACAAAAAGGAAACACCTGGAAAAACATAAAAGCAACAATAGAGAGATTTATTTTCTTACTGTCATTGCGAGCAAAGCCTCAGGTCGAAGTATTTCGCCTTTCTATAACGGCATACACGAGTAACAACAGGCCGCACAACCCGATGATCAGCCAGTCCCCCCAGCGTACGAACGGGGTAGCTCCAGTCAACGGTTGCACACTTCCTTTTAACACCGCCCGCTCAAACTGCGGCAGCTGTTTGATGACTTCGCCATGCGGTCCGATAAAAGAAGTGATACCGGTATTGGTCGAACGAATCATGTAACGCCCCGCTTCCAGTGCGCGCATGCGTGCTATCGCATGGTGCTGATGTGGCTCTATGGAATCTTCAAACCAGGCATCATTGCTCACGTTGACCAGTATCTTTGCTTCCGGCAGATCTCTGATAACATCACGTGCAAACGCTTCCTCAAAACAGATATTGATACCCAGGGGAACCCCCGCAGCGATCAACAGAGGCTGGTCTTCCTCACCGGAGGCGATATCAGACATCGGTATCTTTACAAATTTATTAAAGAATTCGATGAGAAATCGCAACGGGATAAATTCACCGAGGGGTACCAGGTGCCGTTTATGGTAAGCATCACCGTTCAGGTTAACCACACTGTTCAGAACACGGCCTTTATCATTCTTGATAAATATACCCAGCAGCAGGTCTGTTTCACGCTGTTTCATCTCATCATGAAGCTGA
>CBDUKK010000194.1:0-4385 GCA_965367795.1 uncultured Gammaproteobacteria bacterium | reverse complement strand
ACTCCAGCTCGATATACGCCGCTTCCTTGTTGATCGTCTTCTCAACGATACCGAGGATGGTCGGCGCCCTGAATGGCGTCTTGCCCGTCAACATGGCAAAGGCCGTTACTGCTAACGCATAGATATCGATACGATAATCAAAAGGTTTCCTCTTTAATACTTCAGGCGCGGTATAAAGCAAGGTACCTTCAAAGTTCTGATGGACTTCACTACTGGTAGTCGCGATAAATAAGCACTGACAGGACCATACCTGATACCGCTCAGACAAAGAATGATACTCAGCCACCTATATAAGTTTATTATTATATAATACAGCTTAATCGAAACTCACTGACCACTATTATTATGCCTGACAAAAAACCTGCAGAAGCAGCACCCAAAGAGCCCGTTACTGTAAAAAAGAGTACCGCTAAAAAAGCAGTGGCAAAAAAGAAAGCCGGCAGTGTGAAAAAAACCGTTAAAAAAGCAGGCAGGCAGTCACCTGCAGCTATCCCGGCTGTGCAGTCGATGATCGAAGAGATGAGCGATCAGCGCAAGGCTCGAGACAAACAGATCTCGTCATTGATCGAAGAGGTCCGCACCGGCTTCAGCACCTTATCCAGCAGTGCCAGCAAACAGCAACAGGAACATCAAAAAGAGATGACCGGACTGTACCAGTCACTTCAATCCACGTTTGGCAAGATCAAGAACAGCAGTGTAGAGAAAGATCAAAACAACCAGAACATCTTCAAGAGCCTGTCTGATTCCATGATGCATGACCATGAGCTGACGCTGAAAGAGATCAATGAACAGGGAAAACTGCAGGACAAGAAACTCGAATACATGACCCGGATGCTGGAGCAGCGGACGCGCAGAAATCGCCTGCTCGCGATACCCGGCATGGTCATCGCTATCGTGGCTGTAATCTACATGTTTTACGTGGTATCGATCATGGAAACGGCGATGAGCAACATGTCGGCTAATATGCAGTTGATGCAGGCCGACGTGAACAGCATGTCTGGAAATATGGGGTCCATGAGCACCGACACCGCGGCGATCAATAACAACATGCAGCAGCTCAATGGCAATATGGGCCGGGTCAGCCAGGACCTGAACGTTTTGACTCACAATGTCGCACCGGCAATGAAAGGTATGAGAGACGTGATGCCCTGGGCGCCCTGACTTGCCTGCAAGCAGCAATCACTGGTCAGGTATTTTTACCATCCGGGTCTTGAAATTGCGACTTGATGTTATTAATTTTAGAGTAAGCTCAACAGCCATATAAAGTTTAAGGTTAATACCGGGAGTGAAGTCTGATGCAAGATTCAAATCAGGGCCCGTCAAAGCAGGGCCGTTCAAACCAGATAATATTTACAGTGATGATCCTGCTGCTTATCGTGATAGCCGGCATGCAGACATGGTATATCGTCGGAATAAAAAAGCAGCTGAATACTATACAGGACGAACAGTCCTCGATAAGGTCGTCCATACCTGCTTCAGCTGAGCGAGGAACAGATAAGGCTGCTGAACCTGAAGAGGCCTCAGCGCCAACTCAGCCAGAGCCTACGGGCGAGCCGGAAAAACAGTCTGTCCAGCAGCTACCCTCTATCGATAAAGATTTAACACTTGATAACTCGAGATCCTCGGCGGGCTACCCTTCCCGTAGACCGCCATATTATGCACAGAGATGGGATCCCTATAAGGAGATCGAACGGATGCAGCGCGAGATGGAGCGAGCATTCGATCATCCATATGCACCATATAATCGCCCGGATTTTAGCCGGCATTTCAGAGCCGACATATCTGAACCGAAGATGGATGTGAGGGAAGATAACAAGCAGTATACCGTTCTCGTTAATATACCCGGCGCAGATGCGAAGAGCCTCTCTGTCGACCTGGATGGACAACGACTTACTGTCAGGGGAAAACAGGAGTATGAAAAACAGGATAGAGATGCATCCGGCCAGATCATATTTAGCGAACGGCGCTCCGGCAGGTTTCAGCGCAGTATCACTCTTCGCGAACCGGTCGAACAGAAAGGCATGCAGACGAAGATCGATAATGGCGTATTAACGATAATAATACCGAAAATGAAATAACCGGTTGAGTTTATTGATAACAGTCAATGTTTTTATTAATTACGCATGTTACATATTAATAGCAAGCTAATTATCCAGGAGGTTAACGAGATGGGTGACAAGGACATATCAAAAACTGAAGACAATGGTCAGAATAGTTATTTGAGTTCATTAAAAGAACTTGAAAGTAAGGTAGAGCATATGTTTCAGAACATGTGGCACAATCCTTTCAGCCGTGAAAAGCTTCCTGACTTCACCTCTTACAGCCCTTTTGGCAAATTACCCAAGATAGATGTTATCGACAGGGATAAGGAGATTTTTGTTAAGGCTGAACTGCCCGGTTTCGATAAAGAAGATCTCGATATTTCGATAGCGAACAACCAGCTTGTTATCAAGGCAAAAGCCTGCCACGAAAATAAAGAGGAAAAAGGTGACTACCTGAAACAGGAGATCAGCAAGAGCGAGATCTACCGCTCACTTTTGCTACCCGCTGACGTCGAAGATGAGAACGTCAAAACCTCATTTAAAAAAGGCGTACTAAAACTGACGATACCTAAACAGAAGAAGTCTCAGCGCAAGCAGATCAAGGTTGAGTAACAGCATCGCACAGCACTGCAGTAATAAATGTAGTGCCGTGCATCATACAGGCTTTTAATTTGTATATTGCACCCCACTATTAAGCGATGGAATTTAAAGATTACTACCAGATAATTGGCGTCGAACGCGATGCGACACAGGATGAGATCAAACGTGCCTACCGAAAACTTGCACGAAAATATCACCCTGATGTCAGCAAAGAAGCCAACGCTGAACAGCACTTCAAAGAAGTCGGTGAAGCCTACGAAGTATTGAAGGACCCTGAGAAGCGCGCCGCTTATGACCAGCTGGGTGCCAACTGGAAAGCCGGACAGGATTTCAATGCACCGCCAGACTGGGATGCCGGGTTTGAATTCGGCGGCGGCTTTAGCGGTGGCCCCGGTGGTGCCCCCGGCGGCGGCTATTCTCAGTCCGGTGGCTTCGAAGGCGCTGATGCCTATAGTGACTTTTTTGAATCGCTGTTTGGCCAGAGTTTTCGCCAGGCAGGTGGTCGCGCTCAAGGCGGTTATCAGCAGCACGCCGGATTCAACTCTGCAGGCAACGATCACCATGCCAAGATATTGATCGACCTTGAAGACTCGATGAAGGGCGCGACACGTTCGATCAGCCTGCGTGTACCCGAGGTCGATGCCAGTGGTCACGTGGTTTCGAAAGATCGTGTGCTGAAGGTAAATATCCCAAAAGGCATCAAACAGGGGCAGCATATACGCCTCGCCGGTCAGGGCAACCCGGGCATGGGCCAGGGAAAAGCCGGAGACCTTTATCTCGAGATAGAGTTTAATCCGCACAGCATCTATCGTGTCGATGGACGTGATGTGTACCTGGATCTGCCGGTCGCGCCATGGGAGGCGGCCCTGGGGGCTAGCGTGAAAGTACCGACGCCTGGTGGACTGGTCGACATGAAGATAAAACCCGGCTCAGCCAATGGCAGTAAGATGCGACTCAAGGGACGGGGTATACCGGCAAGTTCGGCCAACAATACCGCGGGAGACCTTTACATGGTTTTACGGGTAGAATCACCACCAGCAAATACTGCCGATGAGAAAGCTGCATACGAAAACATGAAGAAGACGTTCAGTTTTAACCCACGCTCGAAACTAGGGGTATAACACATGAGCAAGCAGACGACCGATATACTGACTGGTGACATAGTAGAAAATGAGACACGCCTGAGCTTGCAGCAACTATGTGATACCTGCTCGGTGGAAACAGAATACATCATCACGCTGGTCAACCAGGGCTGCATCGAACCCGTCGGCGTAGAACAGTCACGCTGGCGCTTCAGCGGGGTCAGTATAAGACGCGTGCAGAAAGCAAAGCGACTTCAGCAGGATCTGGGGATCAATCCTGCAGGTGCTGCCCTGGTCATCGACCTGATCGATGAGATCGAACGCTTACGCTGCAAGTTAGGAAGGATGTGATGTCACCGTCTGCACGAGCGTCAAATATTCAATACGAAATAATCGCGTCCGCTCAGACATATAACGAATTAACGTAACTGATAGTCCTTAACTGTTCGAAGATATCTCTAGAATGAAACAACGAGAGATAAAAGAATTAACGAAATTTGCAAGCACACTCGATAAACTCAACCTTGAGTGTCGCTTGACCTTTTAAGCATCAGATTTAGTAGCTTGAACATGATCTGACAGTTTATAAAACAGCCCGGCACTGCTTCTTACAAATTAGCATGAAGATGAAGGTCTAAAAACTATCATTTAGCTAACCCTC
>CBDUKK010000193.1:0-4403 GCA_965367795.1 uncultured Gammaproteobacteria bacterium | reverse complement strand
GAAACTGCAATGAT
Source organism: uncultured Gammaproteobacteria bacterium (assembly GCA_965367795.1). Classification (GTDB taxonomy): domain Bacteria; phylum Pseudomonadota; class Gammaproteobacteria; order SZUA-229; family SZUA-229. Next base: position 4,389 of record CBDUKK010000193.1, on the reverse strand, counting down.
GAATGAATCTGATGCTGAAGCGAGCGCATCAGGCAATCTTGTCTCTACATGTGAGAACGGTGAAAATGTTCGTGTTATCAGGGTTGTTTACGATAACCCGGAAACGGACACTGTCTGTGAAGTAACCTATGAGAAATCTACAGGTGTACAGACTTTGTGGTCAGCCAACAATGAAAGAGATTACTGTCTTGATAAAGCGACAGCGTTTGTAGAAAAACAGGAAGGCTGGGGCTGGACCTGTAGCAACCTGGAATAAGTTGTAAAAGCCGAGTTCAAAAAGTAAAGATGAGGTCAGAGTAAAAATTCTCTGACCTCATCTATAGTTTTGACGTGGCCATTGTTAGATAGAGTAATTTATACGTCGTTTACTTTGAAAAAAGATCCTGCTACAAATCCTCTGGATAAACTTCCACCTATCCTTAAGCAGAACTTAGACCGAAATCTCTGTACCTGTAATGAGGTTGTTAAGATGGATATTATCAATGCCATCGTAAACGGGGCTAAAACAGTAGAAGAGATTAAAAAGCAGACCTATGCAACGATGGGAAGTGGCTGTTGCACTCAACAGGTAGAGCGGCTGATCGAGTGTCTTTGCAAGCCGGAAACCAGGAAAAGAAAACGACGGAGTAAAAGCAAGGGAGCAGTAAAGACATAGGCCCTGTCCCTTTGGTTTATTCCGGGTTCAGTTATCTGGCATGATTCACGCAGCTTATATTGCATTTAGCCACGGCTTTACAGATAACATCGATAACTTTAGGTCGGGGAAAAGATGCTCGCCAGGCTAACGCCACGGTTCGAGATGGTACTGGATTTCTAAAGCGACGAATTGCCAGTAATCGCTGAGAGTAAGAATGTGCCCCTGCGGCTGTACATGGCAGTACGGTTACACCAAGTCCTGAGACCACCATGTGACGGATTGTTTCCAGTGAACTGCCTTCAACAGTATGTGGCAGATCTCCTTCCAGTCCGGGTTTTGGCACACAGGCAGGGCACGCTTCAAGTACATGATCCCGGAAACAGTGACCCTGGCCTAGCAATAGAACATTTTCTTCTTCGAGTAGCTCAGAGGTGATCGTCTTGCGTGAGGTGAGCGGATGTGACGCAGGTAACAGGACGACAAAAGGTTCTTTATATAACGGCCGCGTGACTATGCCCTGCTCTTTGAATGGCAGGGCAATTATTATAACGTCCAGCTTACCGTGTTTGAGCTTTTCAGTTAATACAGCGGTCATGTTTTCTTCGACGACTAGTGGCACTTCTGGTGCAGCCTTGTGCAGCAGTGGTATCAGTTCAGGATATAGATAAGGCCCAATGGTATGAATTGCGCCAATGCGTAACGGACCTGCAAGCTGGTTCTTTCCATGTTCTGCCATATGCTTGATACTGTCGGCGGCCTCCAGCGTCTGCTGGGCCTGCAGTACGATACGTTCACCGACGGGCGTCAGGGTCACTTCGTTGCTGCCGCGTTCAAATATCGTTACACGTAATTCTTCTTCCAGCTTTTTGATAGCGACGCTCAGCGTCGGTTGGCTCACATGGCAGCTTTCTGCTGCACGACCAAAGTGGTGCTCGCGTGCCACGGCAATGATGTAACGTAGTTCGGTAAGTGTCATCTGGTTAGTTTATGCGATAGTTGGTGATTATCAAAGCAGCATAACTATTAGTTTTTGCGCATAAGTATATTCATGTTTTGTGATATTGATAAAAACTATTGTTGTGATAGTGATAATTAAATTCTCCTTAGCTTGATTCGGTAATATAGTATCAATACAATATTTTGTGATGCTGTGCCTATAACGAATGTAATCGTTTGGCAACGAATAAAAAGCCTGGCTGGAATCAGTTGAAATCACAAACAACACTAGTATGAGAGGAGATGATAATGCTTAAAAGAACGATACCTTTGGTCGCTGCCGTTGCGATCGTACTATCACCAGCGGCCTGGTCCGATAACATGTTCAGTGGTAAGGCCAAACCGAACAGTTTCTGGTGGCCTGATCAGGTGGATCTCGGCTCGCTGCGTGACCATGATGACAAATCCAATGCTTACGGTGATGACTTCGATTATGCCAGGGCCTTCAATAGTGTCGACCTCAAGGCCCTGAAAGCGGACATCGAAAAAGTACTGACCACGTCACAGGACTGGTGGCCTGCGGACTGGGGTCACTATGGTGGCCTGATGATCAGGATGGCCTGGCATAGCGCAGGAACCTACCGCGTACATGACGGACGCGGTGGTGCCGATGGCGGTCAGCAACGATTCGAGCCGCTCAACAGCTGGCCTGATAACGCCAACCTGGACAAGGCGCGCCGCCTGTTGTGGCCGGTCAAGCAGAAATACGGGCGTAATGTATCCTGGGCTGACCTGATGATCCTGGCCGGTAACGTCTCGTTGGAATCGATGGGTTTCGAAACCCTGGGCTTCGCTGGTGGCCGCGTGGACGACTGGGAATCTGACCTGGTGTACTGGGGCCCCGAGACCAAGATGCTTGCCAACGACAAGCGTTACAAGAAGGACGGTGCACTCGAGAAGCCACTGGCAGCAGTGCAGATGGGCCTGATCTATGTCAACCCGGAAGGCCCGGGTGGCAATCTCGATCCAATCTCTGCCGCCAACGACATCCGTGAATCATTCGGCCGCATGGCGATGAATGATGAAGAGATCGTTGCCCTTATAGCCGGTGGACACACACTGGGTAAGGTTCATGGCGCACGTAAAGCTGATTGTATCGGTCCTGAACCTGCTGCCGCGGCTATCGAGAACCAGGGCATCGGCTGGAACAACAAGTGCGGCAAAGGCAATGCTGAAGATACCATGACCAGTGGCCTGGAAGGTGCCTGGACCCAGACACCAACAGCATGGTCTATCCTGTACCTCGACAACCTGTTCCGTTTCGACTGGAAGAAACAGAAGTCACCCGGCGGTGGCACAGTGTGGGTACCTACCGATGAATCGATGCATAAAGCGGTACCGGATGCCCATGTCAAGGGTAAGCGCAACCCACCTATCATGCTGACGACCGACCTTTCATTGAAGGAAGATCCCGCCTTCCGCAAGATCGCCGAGCGCTTCTGGAAGAATCCGAAAGAATTTGACACGGCTTTCGCCAAAGCGTGGTTCAAGCTGACGCATCGTGACCTGGGCCCGCGTACCCGCTACCTGGGCAGCGAGGCCCCGGCAGAAGTCTTCGTCTGGCAGGATCCTGTTCCGGCACCCGATTACAAGGTATCCGACAGTGAAGCGGCCGATCTGAAAGCGAAGATACTCAAATCCGGTCTGACTGTGCCTGAACTGGTCAGAGCGGCATGGGCTTCCGCTTCTACCTATCGCGGTTCTGACATGCGCGGCGGTGCCAACGGTGCACGCGTACGCCTTGCTCCGCAGAAGGACTGGGAAGCCAATGATCCGAAAGAACTGGCCAAAGTACTGAACAAGCTGGAGAAGATTCAGAAGGATTCCGGCATCAAGGTTTCTATGGCTGACCTGATCGTCCTTGGCGGTGCGGCTGCGATCGAGAAAGCTGCCAAGGATGCCGGTCACGAGGTCAAGGTTCCGTTTGTGCCGGGGCGTGGTGATGCGACACAGGAGATGACCGACGTACAATCGTTCGCGGTACTGGAACCGAAGGCAGATGCTTTCCGTAACTACTACAACGAAGGCGCTTACGGTTCTCCTGCTGACATGCTTGTTGACAAGGCCGACCTGCTGACCCTGACCGTACCGGAGATGACCGCACTGGTCGGCGGCATGCGTACATTGGGTGCGAATGCCGGCGGCTCGAAGCATGGCGTGTTTACCGACAAACCTGGACAGCTGAGCAATGACTTCTACGTCAATCTGCTCGACATGTCCACGAAGTGGGCGCCATCGAAATCAGAAGGCGTGTACGAGGGGCGTGACCGCAACAGCGGCAAGCTGAAATGGACTGCGACACCAGTCGACCTGGTGTTCGGTTCAAACTCGGAGCTCAGGGCAGTGGCTGAAGTCTATGCTTCTGAAGACGGTAACAAGAAGTTCATCGACGATTTCGTCAAAGCCTGGACCAAGGTGATGAACAACGACCGCTTCGATATCTGAAGATGAACTGATTGCCCGAGTGGTATTATCTGGGTGATCGTTACCCGGTGATCATGACTCAGTAATCGGGTCCGGGCATACCGGTTGTCAAGTAACTGGCCCCTCCTGTTCAGGAGGGGCTTTTTTTATCTGCATATTTTCCAATGAGGCAGAATCAGCAGGCAGGATCCCTGATCCTGGTTGCATGATCGATACAAGCCATCACGGAGAAATTACAGGCTGTCACGCCACATGGCATATGAGTGGTGTATCGACAGTCTCATTGAATGTTAGCAATGCCTGCTGTCAGTCAATAAAACTAATGAGCTGAG
>CBDUKK010000192.1:0-4417 GCA_965367795.1 uncultured Gammaproteobacteria bacterium | reverse complement strand
GTAAAGACCTTAATATCGCAGGTACCGAGCAGCCGGCACGTTACTTCCTGCCATCAGGTGCGATCATCAACATCGAAGACGGCAACGCAGTTTCTGTCGGTGACATTATCGCGCGTATCCCTCAGGAATCAAGTAAGACCCGTGATATTACCGGTGGTCTGCCGCGTGTTGCTGACCTGTTCGAAGCGCGTAAACCGAAAGAGCCGGCCATCATGGCGGAAGCAACCGGTGTTGTCAGCTTCGGTAAGGAGACCAAGGGCAAACAGCGTCTGGTCATTACCAAAGACAGCTCTGAACAGGTTGAATCACTGATTCCAAAATGGCGCCATATCAACGTGTTCGAAGGTGAGCGCGTTGAACAGGGCGAGATCATCGCTGACGGTGAGCGTAGTGCGCACGATATCCTGCGTCTGCTGGGTGCTGAAGCGCTGGCTGAGTACCTGGTCAACGAGATTCAGGATGTTTACCGCTTACAGGGTGTGAAGATCAATGATAAGCACATCGAGGTGATCATCCGCCAGATGCTGCGTAAGTGCGAGATCATCGAAGGTGGCGATTCTAACTACCTGAAAGGTGAGATCGTCGAGCGAACACGCGTCATCGATGAATGTGAGCAACTGGTTGCAGAAGGCAAGGAGCCTGCGATCTTTGAACCGATACTGTTAGGTATTACCAAAGGTTCGCTGGTGACTGAATCCTTCATCTCGGCGGCATCGTTCCAGGAAACAACCCGCGTACTGACCGAAGCGTCTGTCCGTGGCGGTAGTGACAAACTGCGCGGTCTGAAAGAAAACGTGATCGTCGGTCGTCTTATTCCTGCCGGTACCGGTCTTGCTTTCCATGAAGACAGGCAGCGTCAGCGTACCGCTGATATCGAAGCGGCTTTCATCACGGAAGAAGAGGCCAGCGCTGAACTGGCAGATGTATCAAACGAAGATCTGGATGATGCAGAAATGCCGGCAGAAATCGTCGATGCGGCTGATGCAGCTGAGACCGAGCAACCCGAGCAGGACGCTTAAAAAGAATTTACCGCAGAGACGCGAAATCGCGGAGAAAACCCTTTTATGTTAGATGCACCACAGGCGCAACTAACATCATTGAAATCTCTGCCCCTCAGCGTCTCTGCGGTGAAAAAATGCCTTTAAATGGCGCTTTTCTGGCGGCTGGTAGCTTGACAGTTACCGGCGGTGAGCATAGAATTGCGCCTCTTTTGACAGGCCCCTGAGTAACTTCCTGGGCCTGTTGTTTATTATGAGCCTGCAGTAAATACCAGTGGGCGCCGTTAAGTTAATGAAATTTAACGGAATTTGGAGTTATAGATGACAACAATTAACCAATTAGTGCGTAAACCGCGCCGTAGCAAAGTTGTAAAAAGCAACGTACCTGCTCTTGAAGCATGTCCGCAAAAACGTGGTGTGTGTACCCGTGTTTATACGACTACACCGAAAAAGCCTAACTCAGCGATGCGTAAAGTTGCGCGTGTACGTTTAACCAACAGCTTCGAAGTGACCAGTTATATTGGTGGTGAAGGTCATAACCTGCAGGAGCACAGCGTGGTTCTTATCCGCGGTGGTCGTGTTAAGGATTTACCTGGTGTCCGTTACCACGTGGTTCGCGGTAGCCTGGATACGCAGGGTGTAGAAACACGTCGCCAGGGCCGTTCTAAATACGGTACTAAACGCCCTAAGGGTTAATTTAAGAAACGAGATTCTAGAGAAAGCTAATGCCAAGAAGAAGAGAAGTCGCCAAACGAGAAGTACTGCCTGATCCTAAGTTCGGTAGTGTACAGATCACTAAATTCGTCAACATGATCATGCGGGGCGGCAAGAAATCAGTCGCTGAAACGATTTTGTACAATGCACTGGATCGTATCGGTGAGAAAGCTGATGGTGAGCCAATGGATGTTCTCGATAAAGCATTGGAAAATGTCAGTCCTATGGTAGAGGTTAAGTCTCGCCGTGTGGGTGGTGCGACTTACCAGGTGCCTGTCGAGGTACGCACCAGTCGTCGTACAGCACTGGCAATGCGCTGGTTAATCGAAGCCTCTCGTAAGCGCGGTGAGAAATCTATGCAGCTGAAACTGGCTGGTGAGCTGATGGATGCAGCTGAAAACCGTGGCAATGCAGTTAAGAAACGTGAAGATACGCATCGCATGGCTGAAGCTAACAAGGCTTTTGCACATTTCCGCTGGTAGTCTTTGCAGTTTAGTTTGACGGCCTGAAGTTTAGAACAGGCCATAATTGAGTAGGATCAGAAGTCATGGCTCGCACCACGCCAATCAAGCGCTATCGTAATATTGGTATCATGGCGCATATTGATGCGGGTAAGACGACGACGACCGAGCGCATCCTGTTTTATACAGGTATCTCACACAAGATTGGTGAGGTGCATGACGGTGCAGCGACCATGGACTGGATGGAGCAGGAGCAGGAGCGCGGGATAACGATCACCTCCGCAGCGACGACCTGTTTCTGGCGTGGCATGGACAAGCAGTACGAGCAGCACCGTATCAACATAATTGATACACCCGGGCACGTTGACTTCACTATCGAAGTAGAGCGTTCGCTACGTGTTCTAGACGGTGCTTGCGCCGTTTTTTGCGCTGTAGGCGGTGTCGAACCACAGTCTGAGACGGTGTGGCGGCAGGCAAATAAATATCATGTGCCACGCATGGCGTTCGTTAACAAGATGGACCGTGCCGGCGCAGATTTTCTGCGTGTGGTGGAGCAGATTAGAAAGCGTTTAGGCGCTAACCCTGTTGCGATGCAGATAGCTATCGGAGCAGAAGAGCACTTTGAGGGTGTTGTGGATCTGGTGCGGATGGTGGCGATCCGCTGGAAAGAGGAAAACATGGGCTCGGAATTCATCGAAGGTGATATTCCGGCCGAGTTGCTCGATCTGTGCAATGAGCGACGTGAGCTCATGGTCGAGGCAGCAGCCGAAGCCAGCGAAGAGCTGATGGATAAATATCTTGAGAGCGGCGATCTGGACGCTGCAGATATCAGGCAGGGTATACGTCTGCGTACATTGGCTAATGAGATCGTGCCGGTATTTTGCGGTAGCGCGTTCAAGAACAAGGGTGTACAGACGATGCTCGATGCTTTCATCGACTATATGCCGTCACCGGTCGATGTGCCAGCCATTACCGGGCACCTCGATGATAAAGATGAGACGGTGGCAGAGCGGCCGTCTGATGATAAGGCGCCTTTTGCGGCACTGGGGTTTAAGATTGCGACCGATCCGTTTGTCGGCAGCCTGACCTTCTTCCGTGTTTATTCGGGCGTCTTAAAAACCGGAGATACCGTTTATAACCCGGTTAAAGGTAAAAAAGAGCGTGTTGGTCGTATCGTACAGATGCATGCCAATCATCGCGAAGAGATTAAAGAAGTGCTTGCAGGTGATATCGCTGCTGCAATCGGTCTCAAGGATGTCACTACGGGTGATACCCTGTGCGATCCAAATGCGGTGATAACGCTGGAAAAGATGGACTTCCCGGACCCGGTTATCTCGGTCGCTGTTGAACCGAAGACCAAGGCGGACCAGGAAAAGATGGGTGTGGCGCTGGGTAAACTGGCGCATGAAGACCCGTCTTTCCGTGTGCATACCGATGAGGAGTCCGGCCAGACTATTATTTCTGGCATGGGTGAGCTTCACCTTGAGATCATTATTGATCGTATGCTGCGCGAGTTTAGCGTAAATGCCAATATCGGTAATCCGCAGGTGGCGTACCGTGAAGCGATAACCAGGACGGTTGAGCATGAGGCGAAGTTTGCACGACAGTCAGGTGGTCGCGGTCAATATGGCCATGTTTACCTGAGGATCGAGCCACAGAAACCTGGCAAGGGTTATGAGTTTGTTAATGAGGTCGTCGGTGGGGCGGTACCTAAAGAGTACATACCGGCGGTTGATAAAGGGGTGCAGGAGCAGATGCGCAGTGGCGTACTGGCCGGCTACCCGATAGAAGATGTAAAGGTTACCCTGTATGACGGCTCGCACCATGATGTGGATTCGAGCGAGATGGCATTCAAGATAGCCGGTTCAATGTGCTTCAGGCAGGGTGCGCTGGAAGCGAAACCGACCATACTCGAGCCGATGATGAAGGTCGAGGTGGTGACGCCGGAAGAGTACATGGGTGATGTCATGGGTGATCTCAACCGACGTCGCGGTATCGTTCATGGTATGGAAGATACTGTTTCGGGCAAGATTATCCGTGCAGAAGTGCCGTTATCAGAGATGTTTGGTTACTCTACATCGCTACGCTCGGCTACGCAGGGGAGAGCGACATACTCGATGGAGTTCGAGAAATATGCAGAAGCGCCGAAAGTGATTTCGGATGCGATCGTTTCCAGTAAAACTGGTATGTAAAGAAAGTTATAAGTTACAAGTTGTAAGTAATAGCAGTAACGCCCTTGTAGGA
>CBDUKK010000191.1:0-4423 GCA_965367795.1 uncultured Gammaproteobacteria bacterium | reverse complement strand
TGAGAAAGCGCTCGATAACGAGATTATCAAACTTGCCAGAGCGACCATCGAACATGGCGAAAAAGTTTCTATAGAACTACCGGTGGTCAATACCAATCGCGTGGTCGGTACCATGCTGTCGCACGAGCTGGCAAAAGCACACATGGGTAAACCACTAGCGGATGATACTTTGCATATCAAGCTTAACGGTTCTGCTGGTCAGAGCCTGGGTGCGTGGTTGTACGAAGGTGTAACCATAGAACTCGAAGGCGATGCCAATGACTATGCGGGTAAAGGCCTGTCCGGTGGTCGCCTGGTCGTCTACCCGCCGAAGAACAGTACATTCGTTGCTGAAGAAAATATCATCGTCGGTAATACTGTTCTGTATGGTTCTACTTCTGGTGAAGCGTACTTCAGAGGTATCGCTGCAGAGCGTTTCTGTGTGCGTAACAGTGGTGCCAAGACAGTAGTCGAAGGCGTCGGTGATCATGGTTGTGAATACATGACCGGTGGTCGTGTCGTCGTGCTGGGTGAAACCGGTCGTAACTTTGCCGCTGGCATGAGTGGCGGTATCGCCTATATCTGGGACAGGAATAAAACCTTCGCACCGTTGTGCAATATGGGAATGGTCGAACTAGAAGCCATGGAAGTCGAAGAAGATATCAATGAAGTTAAAGTATTGATAGAGAATCACTTTAAGTACACTGGTTCAGACATGGCTAAAGCGGCACTGGATAACTGGCCAGAAACAGTGAAACAGTTCGTCAAAGTGATGCCGACCGATTACAAACGTGTATTGCAGGAAATGAAAAAGCGTGAAGAGCAGGCAGTCGCCTAGTTCCTGTTGAAAAGATAAAGCCGTCATTGCGAGCGGAGCGTGGCAATCTCGTTTAGCGACTGAGATGCCAGCAGGAGATTATGAATTACATCCTTGTAATTCACCCTGCGGGCCGCATAAGTCGCATTCAATTTTGCTCCAGGCAAAATTAGTGCTTCGTTCCTCGCAATGACGATCCAGATTATTGGTAATTGTTAGTAAGTATTAAGTAATAAATACGAGAAGAAATAATGGGTAAACCAACCGGTTTTAAAGAGTTTAAGCGTAAGACAGAAGATTATCGCGAAGTCAGTTTACGGGTGAAAGACTATGGTGAGATCTTTACTGGTCTGCATGATGTCGAACATCTCAAAACCCAGGGTGCGCGCTGTATGGATTGCGGTGTTCCATTCTGTCAGTCTGATAATGGTTGCCCGGTAAATAATTTGATCCCCGAGTGGAACCACCTGGTCTATACCGACCAGTGGCGGCCGGCATTGAACCGTCTGCACAAGACCAATAATTTCCCTGAGTTTACCGGTCGCGTCTGCCCGGCGCCCTGTGAGGGTTCCTGTGTACTTGGTGTAACTGACCCTGCCGTCACCATCAAAAATATCGAAAACGCCATCATCGATAAAGGTTTTGCTGAAAACTGGGTCAGTGCGAAACCACCTGAACATCGTACCGGCAAGAAGGTTGCCGTTATCGGTTCCGGTCCTGCCGGTCTGGCTGCAGCGGCACAACTCAACAAGGTTGGCCACAGTGTTACCGTCTATGAGCGCGCTGATCGTATCGGCGGCCTGCTGATGTACGGTATTCCGAATATGAAGCTCGGCAAAGATGTGGTGCAGCGACGTGTCGATCTGCTGAAAGAAGAAGGTATTACTTTTGTCACTAATGCTGATGTCGGCGGCGATGGAGACAACGCGGTAGACGTTAAAACATTACAGGAAGAAAATGATGCCGTACTGTTTGCCACGGGTGCGACCAGACCGCGTGACCTGGAAGTCCCCGGCCGCGACCTGAATGGTGTGCATTTTGCGATGGAATTTCTTACAGCAAATACCAAAAGTTTACTCGATTCTGAGCTGAATGACGGTAACTATATATCTGCTGAAGGTAAGAATGTCATCGTTATCGGTGGCGGCGATACCGGTACTGACTGTATCGGTACCTCATTACGTCATGGTTGCAAGTCGATGGTCAATTTCGAGCTGCTGCCGCAATCACCGGCAGAGCGTGCCGAAGATAATCCGTGGCCGCTATGGCCACTGATCCACCGTGTCGATTATGGGCACGAAGAAAGCGCTGAACGTTTCGGACGTGACCCGCGTGAATACCAGATCCTGACCAAAGAATTTATCGATGATGGCAATGGCAATGTGGCCGGGGTCAAGATCGTCGAAGTGAAGTGGTCAAAAGTCGATGATCGCTGGAACATGGAAGAGATCGAAGGTACCGAAAAAGTCTGGAAAGCAGACCTGGTATTGTTATCGATGGGTTTCCTCGGACCCGAACACTACGTCAGTGATGCGCTGGAAATAGAGTATGATGCGCGCTCCAACTACCAGGCGGAGCATGGTAAGTACACGACCAACATCGACGGTGTGTTTGCTGCAGGTGACTGCCGTCGTGGTCAGTCCTTAGTCGTCTGGGGTATCAACGAAGGCCGTGAAGCAGCGCGTGAGATCGACAGGTTCCTGATGGGCGATACCTTGCTGCCATAACCCGGTTAGTTGTTGGATTTGTTGAATGAAAACAAAAAAAGCCGCATATTTTTAAAAATGCGGCTTTTTTATTGTTTTACTGGTTATCCTGCCATCAGAAATCAGGCAAACGAATTAATCACCGTTTTTTTTGCTGGAACTGGTCGAGAAATTCATCCAGGTTTTGCTCAGAACCATTTTCAAAATCGATGAAAGCCAGGTTCAGCATGTACTCATCCTGGGACATCCTCTGTACCGACATCAAGCGGCAGTTAGAGTATAGTTTTTTATGTTCTTCACCGACCGGCAGGTCAGTCACCGCTTTCAGACGAATATGGCTGATCGCATGGTTTTGAATACCTCGAGGCTCTATCTCTTCGGTAACCCAGGTATCGCAGATGATCTGCAGGCCAGAACTGGAGATATTACGGGTACTCACTGTCAGAACGCTGCCGTTATCCAGCACAAGGTCTACAGCGAGTTCTATTTCATAGCGTGGCGACTGTCTTCTTTCTGATACGCCAGGAATATCTGTAATCATGATAATAAAAAATAGAGTTATTTGATGGAGCGATTGTAGTAAAAAAATCGGTCAATGTGTCATTTTATCAACAAAAATGCACTTTATGCGACAAATGGTGATGTTTTAGCCGCTTATAGCGGCTTCATTAAGCATTTTACTATGCTAGTATCCTCAATCGCTGAAAACCACATTCATGTTAAAAAGTGTTAACAATTGTTACGTATTGTTTTCAGGGGTTTATTAAGTAAATCTTATGGTTATAATTCAGCAACAAAATTAATCAAAAAACAGGAGTAATGTAATGCCAGAAGACCAAATAACGGAAACCTTATCAATGCTAGACAAGATTGATATCCAGCAACTGATCGAAACTTATATCTTGCCGTGGGGCATTAATATAGTCATGGCACTGGCTATATTTATCGTTGGTAAGTTCGTCGTTAACATTTTAGTCAATGTTGCTAAAAAATTAATGGGCAAGGCAAAGGTTGATAATATTCTTATTAACTTTATTGCCTCAATAATCAAAACCGTATTATTGTTGTTTGTTGTTATCGCGGCATTAGACCAGTTAGGTGTAGATACCACGTCGATGATTGCCTTGATCGGTGCTGCTGGTTTAGCTATTGGTTTGGCACTACAGGGTACACTGCAAAACCTGGCTTCAGGCGTTATGCTGATTATCTTCCGTCCATTCAGTGATGGCGACTTCATCGAAGCGGCAGGCGTATCTGGTGTTGTTGAGCAGATCGGTATCTTCAGTATCACCATGCGCACGGGTGATAACAGGGAGATCATCGTTCCTAATGGTGAGATTTACGGCGGCACCATCACTAATAACTCGCGTCGCGACACCCGCCGTGTCGATATGGTGTTTGGTATTGGTTATGACGATGATCTGCTGAAAGCGAAAGATATCATCAAGAAAATACTGTCGGAAGACGAGCGTATACTTGCTGATCCGGCGCCTGCAGTCGTCGTCGGTGAACTCGCAGATAGCAGCGTTAACTTCAATGTTCGTCCGTGGTGTAAAACTTCAGATTACTGGGGTGTTTATAGCGATGTGCACGAAAAGATTAAATTAACGTTCGATGCAGAAGGTATCTCGATCCCATATCCTCAGATGGATATCCATCAGGATAAAGCTGCCTAGTACGCATAAAGATTATAGAAAAAATTAGTAAAGGAAAAAGTAATGAAGAAAAGAAGCAATGTTTTGATGCTCGCCGGGCTGTTAGCTGTCACAGCTAATGTCTCAGCGGCGGATGAAGCCAAGCCGAAAGACAAGTCACCGTGGAAGAGCTCGGTCGAACTGGGTTTTATCAAAACGACGGGTAATACCGAGACACAGACGACTGCATTGAAAGCCGATGCGGTATATGAGGTAGAAAAGTGGCG
>CBDUKK010000190.1:0-4424 GCA_965367795.1 uncultured Gammaproteobacteria bacterium | reverse complement strand
GGACATCAGTAATGAAGAAAAGCTGTCTCTACGTTGGGCAAGTTAGGCACCGCCGCTTCACCCCGAAGTCACACCAGTTCAGTTACAAACTGTTCCTGGTGTACCTTGATCTCTCAGAGCTGCCATCTGTTTTTGACCGCTTCTGGTTATGGTCTATCGAAAAAGCGAATGTCGCGACATTTCGCCGCAGAGACCATCTCGGCGATAAAAGCAAATCACTGGATAGTAGTGTGCGAGACCACATAGAAGACGAAACAGGTCGCCGTCCCCAGGGGCCTATTCGTTTACTGACCCATCTGAGCTATTTTGGATTCAGGTTTAACCCGGTAAGTTTTTATTACTGTTACGACGTAAACGATGAGAAGCTGGAATTTATCGTTGCCGAGGTCAACAATACACCATGGGGTGAACAGTACTGTTACGTATTAGACGCTGAGAACAACCAGTCCAAAAACGATCAGGCTGACAACAGACTGCATCGTTATTTTGAAAACAAACGTTTTCATGTCTCGCCGTTCATGCCCATGGATATGCAATATGACTGGCGCTTCTCAACACCTGGCGAGGCACTATCGGTGCACATGGAAAACTACCAGCATGATGAAAAAGTTTTTGATGCAACACTAAAACTCAAGCAACGTCAGATCACGGGGAAAAACCTGGCGATGGCTCTGATACAGTTCCCGTTCATGACCATGAAAATCGTGATGGCCATCTATTACCAGGCACTATTGATATGGCTAAAAAGAATACCCTTTGTTAACCACCCAAAAGTCGAGGCACCAGAGTCGGTGAAATCAGCATGAAGTCGAATACAATCGCACTTACCAGGTCACAGGATTCAACATCAGCTTATCGTTGGATCGATCAGTTTGCAAAAAAGATACTCCTGTCAAAGTTCAGTGAAATAACGCATGGTCGGATAACGCTGAAAGAAGGACATAACGAATATGTATTCGGTCAAAACGATACTGACTTTACTGCACATGCAACGGTCATCGTCCACGAAGCCAGCTTTTACAGTGATATCATTTTTGGTGGCACGGTCGGATCGGGCGAAGCCTATATGGCAAGGAGCTGGGACTGTCATGAACTGACCGACCTGGTACGCATCATCCTGAGAAACGAGCATGTATTAAACGCCATCGATGGTGGTTTCGGTAAACTGATGCTGCCATTGCACAAGGCCTTTCACTTCCTGCATCGCAACTCGCTGTCAGGCAGCAGAAAAAACATAGGTGCTCACTATGATCTCGGCAACGATATGTTCGAACAGTTCCTGGATCCGACCATGATGTATTCCAGCGGCATATTCGAACATCAGGATATGACCATGGAACAGGCCAGCATAGCCAAGCTGGACAGGATCTGTCAGAAGTTGCAGCTGGATGAAAGCGATCATCTCCTGGAGATCGGTACTGGCTGGGGCGGCTTCGCGATCTATGCAGCCAGGAACTATGGCTGCAAGGTAACCACGACAACTATCTCACAACAGCAGTTCGATTACGCCGAACAGAGAATAAAAGATGAAGGCCTTGAACACAGGATCACCCTGCTCTGCGAAGATTATCGCAACCTGACTGGGCAATACGACAAACTGGTTTCTATCGAGATGATAGAAGCCGTTGGTCACGCCTACTACAAGAACTATTTCCAGCACTGCAGCAACCTGCTCAAGCCAGAAGGCATGATGTTACTGCAATCGATAACCATCGCAGACCAGCGTTACCAGGCTGCCAGCAAGGAAGTCGACTTCATTCAGCGTTATATATTTCCCGGCGGCTCGTTACCTTCCGTTAATGTGATCGCTAAAAATGTCAGCGATCACACCGATATGCGTTTCTATCAGCTGGAGGACATCGGTGCGCATTACGCCACCACCCTCGCCAACTGGCGCGAACGATTCTTCAGCAATATCGAAACCATACAGAAACTGGGTTATTCTGAAACATTTGTTCGTATGTGGGATTTCTACCTTTGTTACTGCGAAGGCGGCTTCAGAGAAAATTCGATCGGCACTATACAGCTACTATTAACAAAGCCGCTATGTCGACGCGAACCCGCTTTAAACTTTAATAATAATGTGTAAGTTCGCATTATTTTTTTATCAGTTAGATATTTACTATACAGGTAAGCGATGAATCCAGGCGAATCAAAGAGCGTATTACTTATCGAAGATCATGCAGATATTGCAGAGATGGTCGGCGCTTACCTGGAGAACAGGGAATACATCATCGACTACGCCGCTGATGGCATCACCGGTCTGCATCTCGCGGTAAGCAACGAGTACGATGCCATCATCCTGGACCTGATGCTTCCGGGCATGGATGGTCTCGAGGTATGTCAGAAGATTCGAGATGACGCAAAAAGTGACGTGCCTATCATCATGTTAACCGCAAGGGATACATTACAAGATAAGATCAATGGTCTCGATAAAGGCGCAGATGATTACCTGATCAAACCGTTCGCTATCCAGGAACTCGAAGCACGGCTAAGATCGCTGATCAGGCGATATTCCGGTGACATCAGAAAAGAGATACTCAGTGTCGGTGAATTATCTATAGATACATCGACACTCAAAGTTCAGCGCGGTGATAAGGAACTGGCGATAACACCCATAGGCCTCAAGATATTGTCTGTGCTGATGCGCGCCTCACCCGCAGTGGTCAGCCGTCGAGAACTGGAACGACAGGTATGGGGTGACATCCTGCCCGATAGTGACACCTTGCGCAGCCATCTCTATAACCTGCGAAAGATCGTCGATAAACCGTTCGAGAAAAAAATCCTGTTGACGGTACAGGGCAATGGCTTCAAGATCATCGATTCAAATGAAAACGCATAGCGGCCTCATACATAAGATAAATCGTGCCTTTATCGTTCAAGGTTTGTTTATCAGCGTCGCAGCATTACTCAGCGTATTCTTCGCAAAAGTTGTTCTCGAAGAAACACTTATCAAAGAGGCCATACAGCAGGAAGCTGAATACTTCTGGGAACGTTATCAATCTGACGATAGTTTTCCACTTCCTGATACGCAGAACCTGACCGGTTATTTTGATATCGAACAATTACCCGATGATATAAAAACAAGATTACCGCTGACACAGGGATTCCATGAGAGTACCGAGCAACACATCGTGGTATACAAGACCAGGCAAGGTGACGATGACCTTTACCTGTTGTACTACCGTGACCAGGTGGATTCGCTGGCGATGTATTATGGCCTGTTCCCGTTGACCCTGATACTGATATTCCTGTACACCACCTTATGGTTTTCCTATCGTTTCAGCCGTCGCATGGTGTCTCCGGTCACCTGGCTGGCCGACCAGGTCAACAGGATCGACTTTAGCGCGAAGCAGATATCCCCGATCAATCTCGACGAGATACCTTTTGAGACCGATGATGAGATTCAGCTGTTAGCCAACTCGATCGTGCATCTCGGCGAAAGAGTAGACAGTTTTATCGAACGAGAGAGAAACTTTACCCGTGATGCCAGTCATGAGTTAAGAAGCCCGCTTACCGTCATCCGTATCGCAACCGATATGTTACAGGCCGAACAGTCTTTGTCTGCACTTGCGACAAGCAGCCTGCAGAAGATAAGGCGCGCTGCTGATGATATGGAAGATCTCACCGAAGCCTTCCTGCTGCTAGCCAGGGAGTCAGACGATGCCCTGACCTTAGATTTTGTTAATGTAAACGATATCGTACACGAAGAAGTCGATAGATCTGAGCTATTTAACCGGGTTAAGGAACTGCCCATTTCTGTTAACGAAAAGAGCCAGCTGCAGATAAATGCTTCAGACAAAGTGTTGTCAGTGTTACTGGGCAACCTGATCAGAAATGCTATCCTGTATACAGAATCAGGTGCAATTGAGGTCACCGTAACAGAACAAAGCGTCATCATCGAAGATAGCGGTGTCGGTATGAGCAAGGAAGAGGTCGACCATATATTCATGCCGTACTACCGGGCGAAAAATGGTGGCAACGTTGGTCATGGCGTCGGACTGACGATAGTCAAACGCCTGTCAGAGCGGTTTCACTGGCCACTAAAGGTAAAAAGTTTTCCCGGTGAAGGTACACGTATCGAAGTAATTTTTAAAGATAGCTGATCAGTAAAAGCTATTGCAGCATTTACCAGAGCCGTTCGACATCAACGGACACTTCCAGTTTGTTGTTGTCACCACCACCAAAGATCACCCCTTTGAGTGGCGCCACGTCAGCATAGTCCCTGCCCCAGGCAGCGGTGATGTGTTGTTCATCGGGAATCTTGGCATTGGTCGGATCAAAATCGACCCAGCCGAGATGTGGTACGAACACACTGAACCAGGCATGCGATGCATCGGCACCGACCAGTCGTTTTTTACCCTTGGGCGGTATGGTTTCGAGGTAGCCGCTGACATACCTTGCCGCCAACCCCTGCATGCGCA
>CBDUKK010000189.1:0-4427 GCA_965367795.1 uncultured Gammaproteobacteria bacterium | reverse complement strand
CCGATAGTGCTTTGTGAAGTTCGCCATACCTGATCATCTGTCCGTCTGCCTGTTCTATATTGGTGGAGAATAAGTCTAGGGCTCATGATCGGTTTTTTCTTGACGAATTGCGACATTCGTTTGTACGGGTTTACGGTAATGTCTTTAACTGGTGGCTGCAGTTAACTGGTAAATTTCTGGTGCAAGCTGGGTGATTTAAGGGTCATAAGTCATCAAATACGGTCACCGTGAGCAGCACTTTTACAGAGCCATCAGCTTTTGTCTTATCGATATAGGTGATACCCAGTGGAGTGGTTTTTATCCAGCTAAGGACCTCTTTGTGGCTAACGAGCTCTTTAGGAGCGCCTTTTTTGCCTACCGAAACTTTTCTAGCCCAATACCGCTTGTGCCTGGTTTCGCTCATTTCCAGTACATATTCAAAGAAAGCCTCTCGATCCGGGCTGCCAGAGGCATGGTTAGCAGGTATCGCTTTATGGCCACTTGGAAAATCCAGCTTCTCTTCGAGGAACAGCTCCTTGACCATTTCTTTTGTGAGTTCACCGCCCTGATAATCCGGGTGAACGATGATAGCCAGGTCAGCATGTGCTTGACTGCATCCAGCAATAACTATCAGTGTGAACAATGTTCGTAGTGTCTTAAACATACTGTTTGCTCTTCAAAAAGTACAGAGATAAATTAAGGCAGTTTTATAATTTTAAGACGGCTAGGACTAGTGCAGCTAATCAATAATATGCCCGTCCCCGTTGCTTTTGAACATTCTTTAGATGTCAAAGAGCAGGGTGGTGAAATTCCCCCTGCTCTTTGAGTATAGGTCAGGAATGATTAAACGTCATTGAAGTCCTGCACGATGAACAGTACTTTTACCGTATCATCAACTTTGCTGGCGTCGATATAACCGATACTACCGGGTGTGTTAGCGATTGATTCAAGGATGTCAGAGTGAGAGCTTCGTTCGGCTGGTGAGCTGCCGGCACCAACAGCTATCTTACGTTTCCAGTGGCGTCTATGTGTTGATTCGGGCATGTTTAGTACTAATGAAAAGAATTCTTTTCGATCAGGACTACCGGCTGTATGGTTGATCGGTGTGGCATTATGACCGTTCGGGAATGCTTTACGTTCGCCCAGGAACAGTTTTCTTACGTTCTGTGTATCGATTTCCCCGGTTTCAGAATCGGGGTGTCCGATAATAGCCAGATCGGCAAATGCAGCATTACTAGCAATCATCAAAAGTAAGACGGACAGAATTCTCAGTTTAGTAAACATACGTGTTTCTCCAAAAAAATATAAATAAAATGCATACTGGCTAACTGCCAGTATCTGCTTGTAGGTTTTTTAAACATTTGAATTTGTGCCGGTAATGGATACCCGCATGGAAGCGAAAAGAGCCACCTTGTCCGTGTTCATCATCAGCGTGTTCTGACTGCCTGGTGAATCCTGGACGACTGTTGATCAGCAATGGAGGATAAGTTTATTCTAATATTAGTAAAATACTAATAGATCGGGTATCAGTGGTATAAAAAAGCCGATGAGCTGCATAAATGGCTGACAAATTGTCAATTTGAGTGGCTGCCAGCATCTTCTCAGCAGTTCTCACTATCGTATTTGGCTGATAACGATGGTATGAATACCTGAAAATCTTCGTGGCAAACGACGCACTGCCATCGCTTTAAGCAATTCAGTATTTTTCGTCAAAATGATTGATGTCAGTCAACATGCTGATCTCAACTATCTGCAAACTGTAGAAGTATGGTTTATTGACTGCGGAAGATAAGAAAATGATTACTATAGAAGAATTCATGACACCGGATCCTTTCACTTTGCGTCAGACTGATTCGATCAATGATGCATGGGAGGTAATGATCGGTAAACATGTACGTCATATCCCTATCACTGATGACGAAAATCATGTCGTTGGACTGGTCACCCAGAGGGATGTGCTCGCAGCGACAGATCCCGGAGCAATCAGGGAGGCGAAGAGCGCATCGCATGAAGTGAGATCTGATATTACCTTATCAGAGATCATGATTCGTGATGTAACCGTCATTCATAAGGAAGATTCTTTACGCCAGGCTGCATTGAATCTGCAGACCCATAAATATGGCTGCCTCCCGGTAGTCGTCGATGACCGCCTGGTAGGTATCATTACCGACAGTGACTTTATCGATATTGCCATTAACCTTATCGAGCAGGTTGAGGTATCGGAAGAAGAGACCATGATGGATTTCGATTCTGAGCAGGATATCGATGATATCGACCTGCCTGAAGCCGATGAAGTGATCTAGCAGATATTACTGTCCGAGAGAAAATAATCAGAATACGGTCTGGAAGCTCAGGCCGCCACCATCACCCGGGTCATTGAACGGGTCGTCCAGGTTCAGGCTGATATTTATTTGTAGTGAATTTCGTTTGTCGGATGAAGAGTACTCGAACCCCATCCGGAATTTTGCCTGCACTCCGTCATTTAAGGTATTTTTGCTGCTGTCCAGCAGGTAGACCTGTTCTTCTTCTACCTGTCCAGCATACAGGCCGAGGTCCCAGGCCATATGCTCATTGAATGGATGATAGGCTGTGCCGTAGATCTGCAGGGTGCTCATGTGGTAATCAAGGTTTTCACTGGCATCGATATAGTCACGGATATCATTGCTGAGATGATCATACTGCGTGCCAAGGCGAATCTCGTATGATTCACCCATACCTTTAACCCAGTATATGTCGGCTGAAATATAATCAGTCGACTGTTGTTGATTCTGCATTGCCTGGGATTGAGACTTATCCACGGTGAATCCATCGATGGTTATTCCGATCACTGAACCGGGTGTAGGCAGGTAGTCAAATAAGAGGAAATAATCACTGCTCTGGTGTTTGAATGTGCCGTTATTATCCGGATCGATAAGTTCCAGCTGACTCTGGCTGCGGACGCTGAATCGCAGCTTGTAATGTTCGCCGAACAGGTAGGCGCCTTCCAGCTTCATCGCTTTTGGCTCTTCCTTGTAGAATGTGTTGTCGCTAACATTTTTCTGGTTATACAGTGCATCTATCTCGAGATATTCAAAACGCGTGTAGTTCCATGGGCGTTTTCCCCATATCAGCGCGAAACCCAGGTCCATCTCACTTTTTTCATAGGCAGGTGTGCCAATCAGTGCTACACCGAGGTTCCCTGCCCAGGGATAAAACTCGATTTCAGCGGTCGGAAACAGGATGTCTTTATCCGCATAGAAGACCTCCTGCTCGCTGGTGAAACGAACATTTACGTATTCTGATAATTCATTATGCAACTTGAGTTCGCTCTGTATAAAAGCGATGTCAGAGTCAAGGCTGGCACCAGTGATCCGCCAGCCTGAGGTATTGTCATACCACTGGTATTGCAGTGACTTGCGGAAGCGGTGGGCATTGATATCGAGAAAGTTTTCTTCATCGAGATTGATATCGTTGATATCAAAGTCATTATCAAAAGCCTGTGCCGGGCAGGTCGCGACCACCAGGCCGAGGCTGAGCAGAAGTGAGTTGATAAGCTTTAGCATGAATACATTCCGTAAATTAAGAAATGATTATAGTTGTATAGTTTAAGAGATTTGTTTGTTGGCGCTCATGCATTTTCCTGGATTTCTTATGCTTGATTGACGCTGGTCAACATTTTTCGACTCACAATCTGCAAACTTATACTGATACCGGTCATTTTTTCAGGTTTAGCCTATGCAACGAAATTTCATCATTACTTTTTTTATGCTCTGTACCATGTTATCTGCGAAAGAGGTCTCTTCTGCTGAGATTACACGTGGTGTCATGCTGAGCAATTCATGTGCAGCATGTCATGGTACCGATGGAAAAAGTCCTGGTGAGATCCCCAGTATCAACGGTAAATCTGCCGAGTTTTTATCGCAGGCACTGCATGATTTCCGAGATGGTAAACGTCCGGCGACGGTGATGGGCCGCCATGCTAGCGGTTACACCGATGACGAGATCGAGCTTATTGCTGATTATTTTTCAAACCGACCTTAGCGCTAAACGGAATATCAGGACATGAAACGTTTCAATCGCAGAAGATTTCTGAAATTACTTGGTTACTCTGGTGTCCTGCCCTCAGCGGCCGGGTTTTTGTCTTCATGCAGTAAAGGAACCTCGGCCCGGGTGGTGATCGTCGGTGGTGGTTTCGGTGGCGCGACCTGTGCAAAGTATCTTCTGCGGTTTGACAGCAGCCTGCAGATAACCCTGGTGGAGCCATCCGAGAAATTTCTTACCTGTCCATTCAGCAACATGGTGATCGGCGGTGTGCAGACGCTGGACAGTATCAGTCATGACTACTCGGCACAGAAGGCGCGTGGCGTGCAAGTGGTTCATGCAAAAGTGCAGGCAGTGGATGCCATGGTCAGGATGGTCGCGCTGGATAATGGCAAGGTGATCCATTATGACAAGCTGGTTCTCTCGCC
>CBDUKK010000188.1:0-4456 GCA_965367795.1 uncultured Gammaproteobacteria bacterium | reverse complement strand
GCATTCCAGTCAGAACTATTCGCCTCTATGACACCAGCCCAGGAACTGACAAATATGAACAGGGGTTTAACCTGGGATGCGCCAACGGTATTCAGCCGTTTCTCATATTCAAAATAGGAAATACTCTTGACATCACAAAAGCCAGCATTTCGAATACACATGGCATGGCTGGCGTAACTGAATGCCCGGTTACTCAGTGCCTTTTTACTCTCGTTGCTATCTGTAAACCCCGAAGCATAGGCGCCATATAACTTGGCACCGGATTCAAGTAGATCCGGATTATCCGGATCACCCTTGATCATACTGCTGATCAATATCAAGTACGCAGGAACACCTTTTTTAATGGTTTCGGGGTCATCAAATTCTAAAATAGTTGCGGAAAGGTCCTGCGAAAACTCTATCTTGGCATTGGTGATGACTCGTCCGCACGCAGTGATACTGAGCACCATGAATAATAAAATCAACTGCTTAAATAAACGAACATTCATTAAGCGTATTGTTATTGCGTGGATTTTCATGGGATTGTGTGGATTATCAACAGTTTCAGAAATTGCACAGATACTACATCAAAACGGTTTCAAGGTCTGCTATCAATTATATGTATACGCCTTAGATTATGTTAAACAAAACGGCGATAAAATAACATCAGGTTTTTTTATCGATAGACGAAAAAAAGGCCGGAAATCCGGCCTTTTCTTGAGAACAGAAGAGTGTTATTGAGCTACTATCTTCTGCAGCCCTGCAATAGAACGGACCCATGGTTTTGATCCAGTCTTGATCTCAAGGTCAGATGCCGCAGCATTTGCCGTAGCACGATCCGGGTGGATATCGACAAGAACATATACGATGGAACCAGAACGGTCTGTTCTCACAGACATAAGATTTTCCAGGCCTTTATCGCTCTTGAATCTATCGATACTTTCCTGAGTTTTACTCGCGTACACCTGAACAGCATAATTACTTGCTGGCATTGCCATAATTTCCTGTTCAGGCGTCATCTCTTCAACGACGACAGCGATAACTTCCGGTGCTGGCGCCATATCTGGTTCCTGCATCATGATCGGTTCTGGTTCAGGATCAGCCAGTAACACAGGGTCACTATAGGAAGTATCAGAAACCACTTCATCAGGGGGAATACTGCTTTCTGCTTCAGAACGCTTCGATCCCCATGGTGACTCGTCAGCTTGTGTCCATGGCGCGGGTGAACTGGAGCAAGCTGCCAGACCAAGAATGACTAAATTTGTTAGCGCGACTCTGCGAAATGTTTTTATTGTTATATCCATGTTTTCCCCCAAGGTCAAATTGTTTAAATGAGTGTAGCCTATAAAAATAAATTTTCAGCTTTATACCCACTATTTTCCAGTTCTATCGGGCTCGATAGCATCGCAAGAAGCAGGGAACAAAAGATACGGCCAACAAAAAAGGAGCCTTAGCTCCTTTTTTGTCAAACATAATCGTCTGCTTTCATACTCTACATGATCAGGCTACGGCTTCTTCCGCTTCTTTCATGCTTAAACGGATACGACCCTGACGATCGATTTCCAGTACTTTCACTTTGACTATGTCGCCTTCAGACAGCTTGTCACTCACGTTCTCAACACGCTCTTCACAGATTTGAGAGATATGAACCAGGCCGTCTTTACCAGGCAGGATTTCAACAAAAGCACCGAAATCCATAATCTTCTTCACCGTACCGTCATAGACCATACCGACTTCCGCATCTGAAGTGATCTGCTCGATACGTTTCTTGGCTTCTTCTGCCGCAGCAAGGTCACTTGAAGAAATCTTCACGTTACCTTCATCATCGATATCGATAACAGCACCGGTTTCTTCGGTCAATGAACGGATCACCGCACCGCCTTTACCGATTACATCACGGATCTTGTCTGGGTGAATCTTAAGGTTCAGGTAACGAGGTGCATATTCAGACATCTCGGTATTGGTTTCAGAGATAACCTTGTTCATTTCACCAAGGATAAAGTTACGTCCGCCTTTGGCCTGTTCCAGCGCTTTAAACATGATCTCTTTAGTGATGCCTTCGATCTTGATATCCATCTGTAATGCACAGATACCATTTTCAGAACCGGCTACTTTAAAGTCCATGTCGCCGAGATGATCTTCATCACCAAGGATGTCTGAAAGCACAGCGAAATCATCACCTTCTTTGATCAGACCCATGGCGATACCGGCGACAGGTGCTTTTATCGGCACACCGGCATCCATCAACGACAGACTGGTACCACAGACAGAAGCCATAGAGCTTGAGCCGTTGGACTCTGTGATTTCAGATACTACACGGATGGTGTAAGGGAATTCCTCTTCTGATGGCATGACACCTAAAACACCGCGTTTCGCCAGGCGGCCATGACCGATCTCGCGACGTTTAGGCGAACCGACCATGCCGGTTTCACCAACACAGTACGGAGGGAAGTTGTAATGCAGCATGAACGGCTCGCGGTACGAACCTTCAAGCGCGTCGATGATCTGTGCGTCACGTGCTGTGCCTAACGTGGTAACAACCAGCGCCTGTGTTTCACCGCGGGTAAACAGTGCTGAACCGTGAGTCCGAGGAAGAACGCCAGTACGTACAGTGATTGCACGAACATCTGAAGTGGTACGGCCATCGATACGTTTTTCGCCAGCGATGTAACGTGAACGAACGATTTTCTTTTCCAGCTTGCCAAAAGCGCCTTTAATCTCATCCTTGGACCAGCCATCATCTGATTGCAGTGCTTCAACAGCCGCTCTTCTCGCCGCTTTCACTGCATCCTGACGTGCCATTTTTTCTGCAACCTGGTATGCATCTGTAATCGCTGCAGTACTTATTTCTGCAACTTTAGCTGCCAGTTCTTCATCAGCTACAGGCGCTGTGTATTCCCACTTGGGGTTACCTACTTCTGCTGCAAATTCACTGATAGCAGTAATAGCCGCCTGCATCTGTTCGTGGCCGAACATCACAGCGCCCAGCATCACTTCTTCAGAAAGCAGTTTAGCTTCAGACTCAACCATCAATACCGCTTTATCAGTACCGGCAACAACCAGATCGAGATCTGAGGTTTCCAGCGCTTCTTTGTTCGGATTTAACAGGTATTCGCCATCTTTATAACCGACACGTGCCGCACCCAGGGGACCGGAGAAAGGTACACCAGCGATACAAAGCGCTGCAGAAGCACCAAGGATCGATGGGATCTCAGGATCGATATCAGCGCTCATAGAAACGACGGTAGCAACGATCTGGCATTCGTTAGTAAAGCCTTTAGGGAATAAAGGGCGGATCGGACGATCGATCAGACGACAGGTCAGGATCTCCGCTTCACTCGGACGACCTTCTCGACGGAAGAAACCACCCGGAATCTTACCCGCAGCGTAAGTACGCTCCTGGTAATTAACCGTCATCGGGAAGAAATCTCTACCCTCTTCTGTTTCTTTGGCACAAACAGCAGTAACAAAAACAACTGTGTCGCCCATGCTGATCATTACCGCACCCGATGCCTGACGAGCGATTTCACTCGTTTCCATCGTTACCGTTAGATCGCCATACTGAAATGATTTTTTGATTGCTGTAGGTATCACTATATTTATTCCTAAATCCGATCCAATGTTGTCATTGGCCTGATATATGTCTAGTTATTAGATGGTAAAAACTAAAAAATCACTGAATGCGTATCCGCTATCGACTGCAGAGTGGCATTTCAGTGATTTCTATCACACTTCGTTGCTATCGACGCTATTCTAGCGTCTTAGGCCAAGGCTGGAAATCAGCGCTTTATAACGATCTACGTTTTTGCCTTTAAGGTAATCAAGCAGTTTACGGCGCTGGTTAACCATGCGTAATAAACCACGACGTGAGTGATGGTCGTGTTTGTGATCTTTAAAGTGCTCTGTTAATTGCACGATGCGAGTTGTCAATAAAGCTACCTGAACTTCCGGAGAACCTGTATCTCCTTCTTTTTGCTGGTATTTTGCTACAACTTCGCCTTTTTCTATGGTCGATAAAGACATGAATACTCCGAACTAAAATGTAACCCTTAAAAATGGGCATGAATAAAAAGGATGGCGATTTTATCACTAATTGAAGCGACACAAAAGCATTGTTTATAAAAGATTTTTCACCTGATCAGCGGCCCTGTCGCAGATCTGACTCAGGCACACTGTTTGATCATTCGCCGCGGCGCGACCATACCATCGTCCTGAATTTCGCCGAGACCTAAAAAATGCTCATGGTCATAGATGCGTACCCAGCCCTGGGTGGGTGCCTGCGGCACCATCACGGCCTGCCCCTGCTGAATGTAAAAAGCGGCATCGGAGCTGAGATGCACATCTGGCCAGTGAGAAACACCGCTATCGACTGGCTGCAGACAGTTATCGAGCGCTTCTTCACCCTGTTCCGCAAGCGCTTCCAGCTGATCGACAGTCAGCATATTGCCGTCATAAGGACCAACGCTGAGGCGCCGTA
>CBDUKK010000187.1:0-4456 GCA_965367795.1 uncultured Gammaproteobacteria bacterium | reverse complement strand
TCCGCTGACGGCAAAAAGCAGGAATATCGCTGACTAATGCCTGTTTTCCCGATACCGCCATCAGGGTCTGCCCCGGTAACAGGACTTCCAGTGCATCGCTGAGTTTCGAGAAAGGCAGCGCACAGTCAGTGCCGGATATATCGACAAACAGGTCACAGGGGATTGAATCCAGGCTCATAATTCGCAAAGACGCCAGCTTAAAAAGAGAAATCGATGGGTTTCAGGCCCTGCTTGGTCTTATCGAACGCAGACCACATATCCGCGTAACTGACACCTGTTTCAGGGTGTTTCAGATGGGGCGCTATCTCTGCTAATGGCCACAATACAAAAGCATTTTTCAATATCTCACCGCGCGGTAATTTTATGCCATTTTCATCAAGTATCAGGTCATCGTATAACAACAGGTCAAGATCCAGTGTCCTCGATGAGAATTTCGGACCGCTGCGGTCACGGTCATTCGCATCTTCGATGTCTCGCAGAATCTGGTTGGTCTCATGGACCGATGTATCAACCTCACAGGCGATCACCATATTATAAAATGCATCGCCCTCGAAACCGACCGCTTCGCTCTCGTAGACCGAAGACAGGTTCAGCTCGCCAAACGCCCGCTTCAGTGCATCGACACCTGCACGGGTATTCTGTTCGCGATCGATATTGCTGCCCAGACTGATATATATAGTAGCCACTGCTTAGATACTCACCGCTGACCACGTTCGATAATAACACCGACAGATTTTGACCCTGTCACTGCACCCAGTTTGCTCAGCTTCATACGGCACCAGGGCACGTTAAATTCGTCGATAATGATTCCGGCCAGGCGCTCGGCCAGCGTTTCCACCAGCTGAAACTGGCTTTCTTCAGTAAAAGCGATGAGGCGCTTGGCCACCGCTTTATAATTCAAGGCATCATCTATATCTTCCGTGGCCGCCGCTTTTGTATTATCCGCCGCCATCTCGATATCCAGTGCAATGGTCTGTTTTACTTCACGTTCCCAGTCATAGATACCGATAATAGTATCGATGCGTAAGTCTTCTATAAACACGATATCAGTCATCATTGTTATCTTTCTCTAACCTGTCAACAAGCCCCTGTCATCGTCTTAGCAGCCGAATTTCACCACTATACGGACGGGTTAAGGCCCCGTCAGAGCTTTTATAAGGTATTATACATGGCAAAGCATATCGGCAGAGGTGCCTGATACTGCTAAATTTACACACTATTTTACTTGTCAGCGCGGTTATTCTCCGCTAGAATTGCCGGCTCAATTTTTCAGAGGCCTCACACATCGAGGCCTTATTTATGTTTTGGAGTAATTACAATGTCTAGAGTATGTCAGGTAACTGGAAAACGCCCGGTAGCCGGTAACAACGTATCCCATGCTCACAATAAAACAAGACGTCGTTTCTTACCGAACCTGCACAGCCATCGTTTCTGGGTAGAGAGTGAGAACCGTCACGTAAAACTGCGCGTATCTGCCAACGGCATGCGTATCATCGATAAAAAAGGTATCGATACAGTTTTAGCGGAAATGCGCTCTCGTGGCGAAAAAGTTTAACTCTCGGGCTTAGGAGAATATCATGCGCGATAAAATTAAAATGGTCTCATCTGCGAATACCGGTCACTTCTACACAACGACCAAGAATAAACGCACCATGCCTGAAAAACTGGAGATGAAAAAATTCGATCCAGTGGTACGTAAATACGTGATGTACAAGGAAGCCAAGATTAAATAATTTAATCCACTGACTTACACATTAAAAAACCCGGTCCTGCCGGGTTTTTTCTTGCCTGCGAAGAACAGACGGGGCATTCATTGGTGCCGTCAGCTCATTTTAGTTACACGCAGCAGACCAACATCGACCGATACCACCCTGACCCGATCACCCTTCGCTAGCGTGTCAGCATCACTGCTGCCATCGATCTCGACTTTCCAGTCGACACCGGAATAACGGTAGCTGCCCGGTGAGCTAACAGCAACATCATCCAGTAACACGAATTCCAGCCCGATAAGATCACTGGTAGGTTTTTTTACCGGCTCTGAGCTGTCCTGCATCGACTTCAGCGGCTTCCATAAAATCGCACTGCTGACCCCGGTAGCAATGCCAAAACAGGCAGTACCGGCAATCCAGGTTTCCGGTATTACGCCTATACTCATCAACAGACCAGAAGCTAAAGCACCCAGGCCGGCAAATAAAAAGATAATAGTGGTAAACCCGAATACCAGCACTTCTGCGGCCAGCAGGGCAAATCCCAGGGCGATCCAGAAACCTGAAAGGTTATCATTGATATATTCGACCATGACTACGCCACCCCGGTACTTTTATCACTGTTTTTATTTATGGCATTAATGATGGTCATTGCCTCGGCGACAACATTCGAGGCACTGGTTTTATCATCGCTCAATAACACGATGGATGACTTTCTGGCGATCGCCTCTTTTGCCTGGATGGCACTTTCCGCCAGCTCCAGCTGGATAGCCTTCTGGCCTTTTTCTTCGACGGCCACCGTACCGATCACTTCCAGTGCCTTTGCTTTTGCATCAGCCACAGCGATGATCGCCTGAGCCTCACCTTGCGCACGCAGGATCTGCTCCTCCTTATCGGCTTCTGCTGCCAGCACGATAGCACGCTTTTGCCCTTCAGCCACATTGATCGCAGACTGCCGCTCTCCTTCTGACTCGAGGATAACTGCCCGTTTTTCACGCTCGGCCTTCATCTGACGCTCCATCGCTTCCAGTACGGTGCGTGGTGGTTCGATATCCTTGATCTCGTAGCGCAATACCTGAACACCCCAGGGACCTGATGCTTCGTTTATCGAGGCCACGATATTAGTGTTCAGCACCTCACGCTCTTCGAATGTCTTATCCAGCTCGATCTTACCGATCTCGCTGCGCATCGTTGTCTGCGCCAGCTGGGTTACTGCGTATACGTAATCATCGACACCATAGGATGCCTTGTATGGATCCAGCACTTTGAGGTATAGAACGCCGTCAACGACGAGGGAGATATTATCGCGGGTAATCGCTGCCTGACTTGGCACATCATAGGCGTGCTCCTTCAATGAGCGGTCATAACCGACCCTGTCGATAAAAGGCACCAGGAAATTCAGACCAGCTTCCATGGTTTTATTATATTTACCAAAACGTTCGACCACATAAGCACGATTTTGAGGCACAAACTTGATCGAGGACTTTACCAGTACGATTGACAGTACCGCAAAGCCCACCCAGAAATTAAAGATCAGGTCAAAAATATCAGTCATGAAAAAGCTCCTTTTTACTATTGAATGCGGATAATGACGATTATCCTGAAAATGTTCAAGCTTTCAGAAGTAGATAATAGCGCCGTTTCAGAAGGATTCACTCTGAATCCGTGAATTTTATGACCCTTGTCAATGAAAAAGCTTATGAAAATTTGCTACAATTTCAGGTTCGTTCACACTAAAACATAGCGTAGTTATCATGGATACTAAAAACACAGAGATAAAAAAACCAGCCAAGACCAAAAGCGAGCCAAAAAAACGTACCAAAAAAGATCTGAAGGATATCCTTGCCGACATGTCTGACCCTGAAAAGGTCCTGGCATCACCGGATATCATCTCTGCCGGCGACCTGATGCAGGTCAGTTACGAGCTGGGCGAATACCCTTATCCGGAAAAGATCAGTACCAAAGAGTATGAACGGGAAAAACAGATGCTTCAGGCAGAACTACTGAAGGTTCAGGTCTGGGTAAAAGAGGAACAGAAACGTATCTGCGGTTTTTTTGAAGGTCGTGATGCAGCCGGTAAAGGCGGCACCATCAAACGCTTCATGGAACACCTTAACCCGCGCTCTGCGCATGTTGTGGCACTGGAAAAACCCTCAGAGAAAGAGCTGGGGCAATGGTATTTTCAGCGTTATATCGAGCAGATGCCAACGAATGGTGAGATTGTATTGTTCGACCGTTCCTGGTACAACCGCGCGGGTGTCGAGCGCGTCATGCATTTCTGCTCACCAGAAGAACACCTGGAATTCTTACGCACCGTCCCCGAACTGGAACGTATGCTGGTCCACTCTGGCATGATCATGCGTAAATACTGGTTCTCGGTGAGTCGCCACGAACAGCTGCGACGCTTTCATTCGCGTTCACACGATCCATTGAAACACTGGAAACTCAGCCCCATCGACCTGCAGTCGCTGGACAAATGGGACGATTACACCGAGGCCAGGCGCACCATGTTCTTCCATACAGATACCGCAGATGCGCCATGGGTCGTGGTCAAATCTGACGACAAGAAACGCGCCAGGATCAACTGCATGCGCCATTTCCTGTATAGCCTGGACTATCCTGCCAAGGATCCAACCATCGCCTACAAACCTGATGAGAAGATCGTCGGTACCGTAGATTCGCTCTACCCGAAAAAACTGGCGAAATACGTATAAAGATAACCGTCATTGCGAGCGAAGCGCGGCAATCTC
>CBDUKK010000186.1:0-4464 GCA_965367795.1 uncultured Gammaproteobacteria bacterium | reverse complement strand
ACAGTGATTGTCTTGTTGATATTGTCTTTCGTGCTGAAATTGATATTCACGGTGTCACCGGCTCTAAAAGCTCTTACAGGATTGAATAACATTAAGTGTGGGCCGCCACGCTTTAATTCAAGCTTGCTGCCTGCAGAAACCTTCAAACTATCATGGCGGATCATCCTGGCCATACCGTCCTCGTGAACGGTCTCATGGAATTCGATGCTGCTATAACTCTCCGATTCTGCATGGATGATCTCAATAGCTGTCGAGCCGGTATTCTTTATCGTCATATAAGCCACCATGACTTTGCTAACCGGCGGCGCTTCTGCTATCCATGCGTCCTGGATGATGAGGCCGGTATTGCTGTTTTCAGTGTCAGCGGCATGTAACGGGCTGACGAAACAGGTGAGATAAATTATAAATATGCTAAGGGTCTTGTGCTTCATGATGTGATGTGCCGGTCCCGGTTAAAGGTGACTGGTCTGTTCGGGTATCGGTGAGTAAGAGATTATAATCGCTTACTGCAGGGCATGGAAGTCTACTTTTTGTGTACAATACAGCGATGATAAATAAACGCGAAATTGCCAATGACCTGGTTACGCTGCGAGACCTGATCCGCTGGGGTACGAGTCAGTTCAATGCAGCTGAACTAAGCTTCGTGCAGGGTATGCCGACAGCGATCGATGAAGCGGTTTATTTATGTTTGAGCGCACTGCACCTGCCGCCAGATTTCAGTGTCGACTATTTCGATTGTGTGCTGACTATGGACGAGCGCCTGCACGTTTTGAGTATGTTTCAACAGCGTATCGAGCAGCATAAACCTGCGGCCTACATAACCAATGAGGCCTGGTTTGCCGGTTTGAGTTTTTATGTCGATGAGCGCGTGTTGATCCCGCGTTCTCCGATAGCAGAGATGATACATCAGCAGTTCTCTCTGTGGATTGACCCTGATCAGGTCAATAATATCCTCGACCTCTGTACCGGCAGTGGTTGTATCGCTATTGCCTGTGCATATGCTTTTGATCACGCGATGGTTGATGCTAGTGATATTTCTGCAGACGCCCTGGCAGTAGCGGAGATAAACCGCAGAGATCATGGCCTCGAAGACCGGGTGCAACTGCTAGAGTCAGACCTGTTCGAGTCGATACCTGGTAAACGTTATGACATCATCGTGAGTAATCCGCCGTATGTTTCTTTACAGGAGATGGCTGAGTTGCCTGCCGAATTTGAGTTTGAACCGGGAGCTTCGGCTCTTGCGGCAGGTGAGACGGGGATGGATATCGTACTGCCGATGCTGGTGCAGGCCAGGGATTATCTGACTGATGATGGCATACTCGTGGTCGAAGTCGGGTACTCGAAACCTGCACTGGAAGCTCTGCTGCCCGAGGTGCCTTTCTTCTGGGTCGATTTCGAGTTCGGTGGTGAAGGGGTCTTTGTCTTGACTGCAAATCAGCTGGACACGTATCAGGCTGATTTTGAGCGTGTTAATATCTAATCACATCTAAAAATAAAACAAGTAGCTATACATATGTCAGGAAATACGATCGGAAAATTATTCAGTTTAACCACTGCGGGTGAGTCACATGGCGCCGGACTGCTCGGTATCATCGATGGCTGTCCACCGGGAATAGTGCTAACTGAAGAGGACCTGCAGGTTGACCTGGATCGCCGTAAACCGGGCACCTCGCGTCATACCACGCAGCGCCGTGAAGAAGATAAGGTGAAGATATTTTCAGGTGTATTCGAAGGCAAAACCACCGGCACCAGCATCGGTCTGCTGATCGAAAATACGGACCAGCGCTCCAAGGATTACGGCAACATCATGGATCGGTTTCGGCCGGGCCATGCGGACTATACTTACCAGCAAAAATACGGGATGCGCGATTATCGTGGCGGTGGCCGTTCTTCAGCACGAGAGACGGCGATGCGGGTTGCCGGCGGCGGCATAGCCAAAAAATTTCTCAAAGATCGCTATGGTATAGGTATATACGGTTACATGTCACAGCTGGGGCCGATCGATATGCCGATGCTGAGCCGTGATGAAATAAACAATAATGCCTTTTTCTGTGGCGATGCTGCAAAGGTTGCAGAACTCGAAGCCTATATGGATGCGCTGAGAAAAGAGGGTAACTCGGTTGGTGGAAAAATCACAGTGGTCGCTGAGGGTGTTCCCCCGGGTCTTGGCGAGCCTGTTTTTGACAGGCTCGATGCAGATATCGCGCATGCCATGATGGGGATCAATGCCGCCAAGGGCGTCGAGGTAGGTGACGGCTTCGATTGTGTCGAAGCCAAAGGTACCGAGTTCCGTGACGAGATCACTCCTGAAGGCTTCAGGAGCAACCATGCCGGTGGCGTTCTAGGCGGTATTTCCTCGGGACAGGATATCGTCGTGCATACCGCATTCAAGCCGACCTCGAGCATACGCCTTTCTGGAGACACAGTGGATGTCGACGGTAATGCCATCGATGTCGTCACTCATGGCCGACATGACCCCTGTGTCGCCATCCGTGCTACTCCGATCTGCGAGGCTATGCTGGCGATAGTGTTATGTGATCACCTGTTGCGGCAACGCGGACAGAATATGGATGTACACTCGCAGACACCTGTCATCCCGTCGCACACCTGATATAACATATCCCGATGGTCAGGAGTGTTGTCCCTTACTGGAAGTTAAGCGGGTTTTATTTTTTTTACTTCGCGTCACTGGGCGTGCTGGTTCCGTACTGGAGCCTGTATCTAAAATCACTCGGTTTTAGCAGCCTGGCGATCGGTGCCCTGGTAGCGCTCCTGCCTGCGACAAAACTTGTCGCACCTTATATCTGGGGCTGGCTCGCAGACCATACGCGTCGTTCTATGCTGATCATCCGCGTGTCCAGTCTGCTTGCCCTGATGAGTTTCGCACTGGTATTTGTCAGTCAGCAGTTATGGTGGCTGACCTTTGCCATGCTGCTGTTCAGTTTTTTCTGGAATGCCACCCTGCCACAGTTCGAAGCAATGACGCTAAACCACCTGGGTGAAGACTCGCATCATTACAGCATGATCCGTCTCTGGGGCTCTTTAGGATTTATCGTCATAGTGGTGTTGATCGGTGATCTTCTGCAAACGCATGGTGCTGATGTTATACCGCTGGTCGTGCTGCTTACCTTCGTGTTCATCCTGCTGTTCAGTTTTATCGTTCCGGAAAAACTCAACACCCCGCATGCTGACCACTCACCGATCTGGCATGTTATCAAGCAGCCAAAAGTGATGGCGTTTCTCGTTGTCTGTTTTTTGATGTTATGCAGTCATGGGCCGTATTACACTTTTTATACCATCTTCCTCGAAGAACAGGGTTACAGCTCACATATGATAGGAATTCTGTGGGCTGTCGGGGTCATTGCCGAGATAATAATTTTTTTACTGATGCACCGCATGTTACCAACTTTCGGTGCACGCAAACTGCTGGTTGTTACCTTGCTGCTGACCACCATGCGCTGGCTGCTTATCGGTTTTTACGTCGATAACCTGGCGATGTTGTTACTTGCTCAGTTGCTGCATGCATTTTCTTTTGGTGTGTTTCACTCGGTCGGTATCTCGCTGGTGCATGAATATTTCACCGGCAGTCACCAGGGCAGGGGGCAGGCGCTCTATGCCAGTATGAGTTTTGGTGCCGGTGTCGCCGTTGGCAGTCTGATCAGCGGCCTGCTCTGGGATAGTATGGGAGCAACCGTATTATTCGTGTTTGCTTCGTGTTGCACCATTGTCGCTCTGGCTATCGTCTGGCGATTTGTAGAGTCGCCTGTCCGATTAAAGCCGGCCTGAATTTTTCAGTGTCTCAAGCAGTGCGTTGACCGGGCTGGATAGTGTTCTAGAAGCATGCAACAGCACGCCCAGGTGTCTTTCCATCTTGACACCTTTGATCTTCAACCGGTGTAATGAATCATCGATCATCGATTCGGGAAGGACGCCCCAGCCCAGACCGTTCTGTATCATCGCTTTGATGGTCTCAAGATAATTGGATTCCATGATGATCTTGATATCTTTATCGAGGTTCAGGGCAGTATCGATGATGTTACGCGTGTGCGTACTGTGAGACTGGATCAGAACGCCGTGCTCGATAAGCTGCGCTCTGGTTGCTGTTTCGCTAACTGCCAGGACATGATCACCGGCAACTACACATTCCATAGGGTCGCTCCATACGGGGATGGTTGTAAGCGGCTCCTCGATGCTGTCCGGTAAGGTGATCAGTGCAAGTTCTATGCTACCTTTCAGGATCAGGGCTGCCGCCTGCTCGGAATCCATGAACTGGATATCCAGTTCGACATCAGGATACTGCCTGGTGTACTGGCGTAGTACCGGCGGCAAGCGGTGTAAGCCGATATGGTGGCTGGTGCCAAACTTGAGGTGTCCGCTTACCTGTGTCCGTAAGTTGCTGATGATACGCTGTGTTTCATCGAGCTCAGATATTATGCGTTGATAACTGGGGATGAGCGCTTCACC
>CBDUKK010000185.1:0-4477 GCA_965367795.1 uncultured Gammaproteobacteria bacterium | reverse complement strand
GCCCGCTTTAATCAAAGGTTTAAACATGAGCAGTCACCTATTTACATCCGAATCCGTTTCTGAAGGCCACCCCGATAAGGTTGCTGACCAGATATCAGACGCCGTCCTCGACGCTATCTTCAAGCAAGATACCAAGGCACGTGTTGCCTGTGAGACCATGATCAATACAGGCATGGTGGTAATCGCCGGTGAAATCACGACATCAGCCTGGGTCGATATGCAGGAGGTCGTTAGGAGCACGATCAAGGAGATCGGTTATAACAGCTCAGAGATGGGTTTTGACTATGCCTCTTGCGCCGTCATCACCTCGATCGACAAACAGTCAGCCGATATCGCTGCCGGTGTTGATGAGTCATCTGACCACGAACAGGGCGCTGGTGACCAGGGCCTGATGTTCGGTTATGCCAGCAACGAGACCGATGTTTTGATGCCTGCGCCAATCACCTATGCCCACCGCCTGGTAAAACGACAGGCAGAACTTCGCAAGAACGGTACCCTGCCCTGGTTACGCCCGGATGCCAAGAGCCAGGTCACTTTCCGTTACGAAGATGACAAACCCGTGGCAATCGATGCCGTTGTGTTATCGACACAGCACGATCCTGACATCAAATATGAAACCCTGCGTGAAGCGGTGATCGATGAGATCATCACCCACGAACTGCCCGAGCACTGGATCAGTAAAGACACCAAATTCCACGTCAACCCGACCGGCATCTTTGTTATCGGCGGCCCTGTGGGTGACTGTGGCCTGACTGGCCGTAAGATCATCGTTGATACCTATGGCGGCATGGCACGCCACGGTGGTGGCGCTTTCTCCGGCAAAGATCCATCGAAAGTCGACCGCTCTGCCGCTTACGCAGGCCGTTATGTCGCTAAAAATATCGTCGCTGCCGGTCTTGCGGATAAATGCGAGATCCAGGTCTCTTATGCCATCGGTGTCGCAGAACCGACGTCCATATCCATCCAGACTTTTGGCACTGGCAAGATATCTGACGATAAAATCGTGGAACTTATCCGTGATCAGTTCAATCTAAAGCCACGCGGAATCGTAGAAATGCTGGATTTATTACGCCCGATCTACGGTAAAACAGCAGCTTACGGTCACTTCGGACGTGAAGATGAGGCATTTAGCTGGGAAAAAACCGATAAAGCAGATGCATTAAGGTCCGCTGCTGGGATATAATTCGCAAACTATTTCTGAGGAGCGCTGCAACAGGCATCGGTAAAAACCGAAAAACTGTCAGGCTCAGAAGCAAGAATCCTTCTCTAAGGTATCTTTTTAACAACGGCGCTCATTTCTTTAATTTTTGATTAGGAGATGAGCATGAATGCCGTTGTTGATACTAATACCAAACAAGACTATAAAGTCGCCGATATTTCCCTGGCCGAATGGGGCCACAAAGAGATCCGTATAGCTGAAACCGAGATGCCAGGACTGATGGCATTACGTGAAGAATACGGTGCCGAACAGCCTCTGGCCGGCTGCCGCATCATGGGCAGTATCCACATGACCATCCAGACAGCCGTGCTGATCGAAACACTGGTCGCACTGGGTGCTGAAGTACGCTGGGTTTCATGCAACATCTTCTCGACTCAGGACCACGCTGCTGCTGCCATCGCTGACCAGGGCATCCCTGTATTTGCCTGGAAAGGTGAAACCATCGAAGAATACTGGTGGTGTACCGAACAGGCGCTGCTATGGCCTGACGGCAAACTGCCAAACATGATCCTGGATGACGGCGGTGACGCTACATTACTGGTTCACAAGGGTGTCGAATTCGAGAAAGCCGGTGCCGTA
The DNA here is from genome assembly GCA_965367795.1 of uncultured Gammaproteobacteria bacterium. Lineage (GTDB taxonomy): Bacteria > Pseudomonadota > Gammaproteobacteria > SZUA-229 > SZUA-229. Next base: position 2,679 of record CBDUKK010000185.1, on the reverse strand, counting down.
CCAGAAACAAAAGCCGACGATAATGAAGAATACCAGGCGGTACTCGAAGTGTTACGCCGCAATTTTAAACCGGGTTCAACCACATGGCAGGATATCGCTGCCAGCGTCAAAGGCGTTACCGAAGAGACCACGACCGGTGTCCACCGTCTCTACGAGATGCAGGAAAAGGACGAACTCCTGTTCCCTGCGATGAACGTTAACGACTCTGCAACCAAATCTAAATTCGACAACCTGTATGGTTGCCGTGAGTCACTGATCGACAGTATCAAACGTGCAACCGACGTCATGATCGCCGGTAAGATCTGCGTTGTACTCGGTTATGGCGATGTTGGTAAAGGCTGTGCCCAGGCTTTCCGTGGCATGGGTGCAACAGTGCTGGTCACCGAGATTGATCCGATATGTGCATTACAGGCCGCGATGGAAGGCTACCGTGTAGTAGAGATGGATGAAGTCGCTGCTCTGGGCGATATCTTTGTCACAACCACAGGTAATGTAAACGTCATCGATCATGACCATATGGCTGCCATGAAGAACGAAGCCATCGTATGCAACATCGGTCACTTTGATTCCGAGATCAACATCGCCTCTCTGGAAAAATACGAGTGGGTAGAGATCAAACCACAGGTCGACCACGTGATCTTCCCTGATGGCAAACGTATCATCGTATTAGCCAAAGGCCGCCTGGTAAACCTCGGTTGCGCTACCGGCCATCCAAGCTTCGTAATGTCTGCTTCATTCACCAACCAGGTGATGGCACAGATCGAGTTCTACAAGAACAGTGAAAATTACGATAACCGGGTTTACATCCTGCCCAAGAAACTCGATGAGAAAGTAGCACGCCTGCACCTGAAGAAAGTCGGTGCACAGCTAACAGCCTTATCTCAGGAACAGGCTGATTATATTAACGTACCAGTGGAAGGCCCATACAAGCCTGAGCACTACCGTTATTAATCAGCGTCGATCTGAACACAGGAATTTGTGAGTTTTATATGAGCGCAAATAATCGTTCGAGCAGCTCTGCGGCAACTCTAAGTTGCGAGTTTTTCCCACCACGCACGGAAGCCGGTGTCGAAAAACTTCTGCTGACCCAGCAGGCCTTAGAGGAAACCTTTCAACCAGAGTATTACTCGGTAACCTTCGGTGCCGGTGGCACTACACGTGACAGCACGCTGGAAATCGTAAAATTACTGGCCGATAAGAACATTAATGTCGCGCCACATATCTCATGCATCGGCTCCAGCAAGCAGCAGATCGAAGACCTGCTTGAGCACTATAAGTCGCTGGGGGTATCTCGCCTGGTCACACTCAGAGGAGATATACCTGAAACAGGAGAATCTACCAGGGAGCTCTCACACGCGAACGAACTGGTATCTTTCATAAGGGAATCAAGTGGTGACCACTTCACTATCGAAGTAGCGGCTTACCCGGAATATCATCCTGAATCAGAAACACCACAGAGTGATTTTAAGCACTTTAAGAACAAGGTCGCTGCAGGTGCGGATGGCGCCATAACCCAGTACTTTTACAACATCGACGCTTATCTTCGCTTCATCGACAACTGCCAGAAGGCAAATATCAGTATCCCGGTTACGCCGGGCATTATGCCGATCACGAACTTTGCCAGCCTGACCAGGTTTTCAGACGTATGCGGAGCTGAGATACCTCGCTGGATAAGAAAACAGCTGGAAGCCTACGCCGATGACAAAGAAAGCCTGCAGGCCTTTGGTCTCGACGTCGTAAGCAGACTATGTAACCAGCTATTGGAACAGGGTGCGCCAGGTTTACACTTTTACACATTGAACCAGGCGAACAGTACCAACGCCATATGGAAGAACCTCTCTCTTTAATTTGCGTACTGGATAATGCGCATCACACGTTTATATCATTCTGAAAGTCTACACTGCGGTGAGACCACACAGCTTGACGCAAGCGCTTCCAACCACCTGGTCCGTGTGTTACGCAGTAAACCAGGTACTGCTGTTACATTATTCAATGGCGATGGTTTTGATTATTTATGCAAAACCATCGACACTGACCTAAAAAATACTTCAGTCTCAATCGGATCCCGGGTAAAGATCAACAACGAATCAAATATATCCATCACATTGATACAGGGGCTGTCTCGACAGGACAGGATGGAAGCCACTATACAAAAATCTGTCGAGCTTGGCGTCAATAGAATCATACCCGTGATCTGCCAACGCTCTAACCACAAACTGACAAAAGATAAAAGACTAAAAAAACTCGAACACTGGCGCAAGGTTGCCATCAGTGCCTGTGAACAGTCAGGCCGTTGTGCCACTCCAGAGATCCCGGGGATAACCACGTTGAATGAATTAACTTCTTTACTGGAACCTGACGCACTGAAGTTAAACCTTGAGCCTGCAGCAAATAAGTCGCTTCATGACATAGATTTCAAGCATCCAGCAATAGAGATATTTATCGGTCCGGAAGGCGGATTAAATAATGATGAAACAGATACTCTGAGAAGGCATGGATTTGAAAATATCAGATTTGGCCCAAGAATACTGCGCACAGAAACGGCAGGACCAGCAGTTATCAGTGCAGTTCAAACACTTTGGGGCGACCTATAGAATACATGTGCACAGAGGTTACGGGGTCAAGAAGACTAGGCAGCTAACTGCTCTACCATCTCCACCATTGCATCAACATCAAGAA
>CBDUKK010000184.1:0-4507 GCA_965367795.1 uncultured Gammaproteobacteria bacterium | reverse complement strand
CAGATCACGCAGCGTTTAAAAGATGCCCTGGCTCTGGTCGATATCCGGGTACTGGATCATTTTGTGGTCGGTGATGAGATCGTATCGTTTGCTGAGCGGGGATTGTTGTGATGTAGTTAGCTATCTGGATTTTTTCGTCATTGCGAGCGCAGCGTGGCAATCTCATGTAGACGACGGTGCTGCTGGCAGAGAAGATGAACTACATTCATGTGATTCACCCTGCGGCACGTAAGGGTACGTTCAATTTTTCTCCAGGAGTTATCCAGTAGTAGTACTATCGGCTATTCTGAAAGGCTTATCTTCGCTGGCGTTTGATGTTTCCCCAGGAATAGGTCTCAACGGTCGTTGTCGAAGGGTCAGCGCTGGAGTCGGCCTGTTTCATGTAACCTGGCAGCCATAGCCGCTTTCCTGCCAGCAGCATGGACGGGTCACCACCGATAAAAGCATCAGGGTTCAAGTGCAGGATGTCCTCTTGCAGGGCTGCGCGCTTGCCCGGATTATTCGGTAACAGGTAGTATGCGATATCGCTCAGGGTGTCGCCAAACTGTGTATCCCAGTAATTCTGGCTCAGAGAATAAACTTCGATCCGTTTCGGATCGGAGTCGGTATTATATGAATCCGCAGACATGCTCGTTGAGCTGGCACTGAGTATGAAAAATATTAGTGCCCTAAGCCCTTTTATCATTAGAGTTCGCTGTGAAAATAACATACCATCGAGTATAGCAAGACTTTTTCAGAATGAGCCCGTGTTCAATCAAGATCTAACATAACTGCTATGGATTTATATTTAATCGCCACACACTTTTCCGATGTCACCTGGATATTTTTTGCCCTTATCTTCGGCCTGCTGGTAACGTTCGTTTCCTTGCCGCCGATGGTGGGTTATCTTATCGCCGGCTTCGTTCTGAGTGCCATGGGGATGCAGAGTGGCGAGACACTCAATGCGGTCGCTGAAATAGGTGTCACAATACTGCTGTTCAGTATCGGTTTGAAACTCAATATCAAAGACCTGCTGCGGGCCGAGATATGGGCAGTATCTGTCATACATATGCTGATTACGGTGGTTGTATTCGGCACCCTGGTCTTTGTCATAAGCTTCAGCGGTCTACAGGAGTTTGCCGGGCTTTCGGTGCTGGAATCCGTAGTCATAGCGTTCGCATTAAGTTTTTCGAGCACGGTGTTCGCGGTTAAAGTGCTCGACGATAAAAGTGAAATGTCGTCATTGCATGGAAAAATCGCGATCGGCATATTGATTATGCAGGACCTGTTCGCGGTCATCTTTCTAACTGCCACCTCAGGAAAAGTGCCTTCCTACTGGGCACTGCTGCTGTTATTACTGATCCCGTTAAGGCCTTACCTGTTAAAGATACTGCAGTATGTCGGACGCGGTGAGTTGCTGATATTAAGCGGCATGCTGCTCGCGCTCGGCGGTGCCTCGTTGTTCGACCTGGTCGGTATCAAAGCGGATCTTGGCGCATTACTGCTCGGTATGTTGCTGGCAGGAAGTGAAAAATCTGAATCACTGGCAAAATCACTGCTATCGTTCAAAGAGATCTTCCTGGTCGCATTCTTTCTCGGCATCGGCTTTTACGGTGTACCTTCGGCTACGGCTATCATCATAGCCGTTGCCCTGTCTATTCTTATGCTGGGTAAATCGTATTTGTTTTTCAGATTGCTGACAAAATTTAAACTGCGTTCACGCACAGGATTTTTGACCAGTCTGTCGCTTTCTAACTACAGCGAGTTCGGGTTGATCGTCGGCTATATCGGCGTATCCAGCGGTTGGATGAGCCCGGAGTGGCTAGTGATCATCGCGCTCGCGTTATCGATCACCTTCACCATGTCATCAGTGGCCAATTCAAGGGCGCATGATCTCTATGCGAGCCTGGAAAACCAGCTGTATAAATATGAAACCATAGAGCGTCTGCCAGACGATAAACCGATCGATGTTCAGGATGCGCAGGTCCTGGTCTTTGGCATGGGGCGGGTTGGTTCAGGCGTCTACGATACTCTGCTCTCGAAATATGGCGAGAAATTACTGGGTATCGATTATGATCAGGTCGTGGTCAACAGGCAGATAGAAGAGGGCCGGAAAGTCATCCTCGGTGATGCCACCGACTATGACTTCTGGGAACGATTAAGGCCCGGTTCGGTAAAGCTTATCGTACTGGATATGCCCAACACGAATGAGGCGATTGATGCAGTCCATATGATCAAGCGCAACAAGTACGAGGTCATAATCGCTGCTGCGGTAAAACATAACGATTGCATCTCTCTGCTGAAAGACGCCGGCGTTGATTTCGTGTTTAATATCTATGCCGAGGCCGGTTCCGGTTTTGCAAACCACGTGTCTGAGAATATCTGCTTGGAGCTCGACTGAGCAGATAGCCCCGGCTGTTGTTTATCGGTACCCGATCAAAGAGGGTAAGCTCACGATATATGAATGCCGCCATACAATAACGAAAGTCATATGCAACATAAAGCCACATATAAGATAAAGACACACGCAACAAATGACTGTCATCTCGACAACGGAGAGACCTTAACTGTCAGACCGTAAGATCTCTGCTGATGTCAGGACGACAAGACGCATCTCATTATGCAGTCAGTGCCTGGTATTGTGCTAACTTCAGACGCGGCCCAAACTGGCTGACGATCTGTGAAGAGGCCTTGCTGGCCAGGTTGCCTGCCTGTTCGAATGACATGCCCCGGGTCAGGCCATACATGAAAGCACCGGCGAAGAGATCGCCTGCACCGTTGCTGTCTATCGCCTTTACCGGGTGCGCATCGATATCGATCAGCTCGCTGCCGTCATAGACGATAGCACCTTTGGCACCGAGGGTGATGGCAAATGTTTTTGCAAAAGTTTTGATGACATCTATAGCATCATCGACCGAGTCTTTCTGTGTATAACTGAGTGCTTCAGCTTCATTGCAGAACAGCAGGTCGATGCCATCACCGATGGTCTCGCTAAATCCGTCACGGAAGTGTTCGACAACAAACGGGTCTGAAAAGGTGAGGGCGGTTTTGATAGCGTGTTTTTCAGCCAGGTTGCGAGCTTCGATATTGGCGGCCTTGCCTGTCACCGATGTCGTCAGGTAGCCTTCCAGGTAACAGAAGCTGGAATTCTTGATCGCGTCTTCGCTGACTTCATAGGGTGACAGTTCGGATGAAACACCGAGGAAAGTATGCATGGTACGTTCTGCATCGGGCGTCACCATCACCAGGCACTTGCCGGTGATACCGCCTTTGTGCTTGCCGTCCATGTTGCAGTCGACGCCAGCAGCCTTGAGGTCATCGAGATAGAAGTGGCCAAGATCGTCGTCTGCAACCTTGCATGAATAATATGATGAACCGCCCATCGAACTGACAGCGATAAGCGTATTTGCGGCGGAACCGCCACTGGCCTTATGGCCCTCGAAGACATCGAGCTGTTCGATCATTTCATGCTGCTGGTTCTCGTCAACCAGTGTCATCACACCTTTATCGATACTGTTATCATGTAAAAACTGGTCGCTGATCTCGAACTCCATATCGACCAGTGCATTGCCCAGTCCGTAAACATCGTACTTACTCATCTGATTACCTTTAACCCTATATGATAAAAATGGTGTGAATCTTAGCGGTTGTTGCTCAATATGTCAGGTGATTGTGTAATATAACGGGCAGTAACCACACTCAGTCATCGCGAGCGAATGATCTGGTAATTGTTTTTTAATCACTTTCAGCATGGCGGAAACATGGAAACCATAACCTTGCCATATTGGCTATTTTTCGTACTGCTGGTGTTCGCGGGTATCATGGTGCTGGATCGCATCTTGCTGCCCGGGATGCGCTGGTATCTGAAGCGGCGCGTCAACCGTGTCATCGAAGAGATCAACTCGCGGCTCGATATCGAGATCCGCCCTATCCAGTTCACCCGCCGCCAGGCACTGATCGATCAGCTGGTATTTGATGAGAAGGTGATCGACGCCATAAAGTCTTATGCGCAGGAACGCGATATGCCACAGGCTGTCGCGCAGGAAAAAGCCCGTAAATACGCGGCAGAGATCGTGCCGGCATTCAATGCCTATATCTATTTTCGGATCGGTTACTGGTTGGCAAAAAAAATAGCACGGATGGTCTATCGCGTACGCGTGGGTTTTTATGATAACGACAGGATCAGCGAGATAGATTCCAACTCAAGTGTGGTCTTCGTGATGAATCACCGCAGCAACATGGATTACGTGCTGGTCTCTTTCCTGGTTGCTGAGAAGACGACACTGTCTTATGCGGTCGGAGAATGGGCCAGGATCTGGCCGCTGCAGATGCTGATCAAGGCGATGGGTGCTTTTTTCGTGCGCAGAAACTCACGTAATCCGCTATATCGGAAAGTGCTCGAGCGCTATATAAATATATCGACACGGGCCGGTGTCTGCCAGGCAGTCTTTCTCGAAGGCGGCCTGACGAAAGACGGTGCGATGCGTGAGCCGCGCCTGGGTTTTCTTGATTACATGCTTCGCGATTA
>CBDUKK010000183.1:0-4519 GCA_965367795.1 uncultured Gammaproteobacteria bacterium | reverse complement strand
GTGACATTGTCACATTGATGGTAAATATTATAGGTAATAACCGAGTGTTATATGTTTACTGCCGTCTGCTGGCGGTGAAAAGCAATGGCAGGCTCAGTTGTTTGCGATACTCTGTAAGGCTGCAATATCGACGATCTTGATGTTGCCACGCTTGATCAATATTACACCTTTAGATTCGAGCTCCTTTAACTGCCGGCTGATAACTTCACGCGCGCTGCCGAGTTCAGTCGCAATATTCTGGTGAGTCGAGACCAGGGTATTGTTATCATCATGTTGGCTGAGTAAATGTCTGGCCAGGCGGACGTCGACTTTTCCAAATGCGACTTCTTCGACCAGTGTTATCAGGTCGCTGAGATGAGTGGAGAAGGCTGAGAAAACCATTTCTCTAAATGTGGTCGAAGATTGCAGGGCGTCATTGAACCTGCTAACCGGTATCGCTAAAGCGATAACACTGGTCTCTGTTTTACCTTCTGCTGGATAGTTCCTGTGTCCTAATAAACAGGAAGTAGTTAGTACGCAGGTATCACCGGTAAACAACCTGTACAGCAATATTTCCCGGCCATTTTCTGCACGCGTGAAAACTTTTACCTTGCCGTCCAGAATGATTAGATAGTTGCTGCAGGCATCCCCCTGATGGAAGACCGTGTTATTTTCGGGTAACGTGATTATGCTGGAAACATCGAATAACTTGCACACGGCATCGTCTGCAGACTTCTCCAGTTCCGGCAGGTATTGTCGCCAGCCACCGATGCTCATATCGCTGGTCGCGAGGCATCATGCTTTTTAGTCATGACTGGTACCAGTGGTACTGTAAAGCCTTCAATACTTTATTGCTGTAGACCTTTGAGCCGGCGCTGCCATTGTATCTGGCCAGTGCTTTATGCAGGTTGTTTTTTTCCATATCCATATAGTACTTCAAGATGGTGCAGCCCATACGGAGGTTAGTCTTCATGTCGATCAGGTTGTCATCAGGACGACCAATCTCATCCAGCCAGAAAGGCATGATCTGCATCATGCCCTGGGCGCCAGATTTTGATATGGCATAAGTGTCAAAATGACTCTCGACTTCGATAAGTGCCAGTACCAGCTCGGGCTGTAAATCGGACCTGGTGGCTTCGAGATGGATCTGTTTGAGCATGGCCAGACGCGTTTCTTCATCTTTCACGAAACGCTTAAGACGATTAGACATGTCCAGCAGCCACACTTCAGCATGAAAACGATCATCGAAGCTCTCCGATGAATTGATCGCTTCGGTCAATATCTGACGCAGCCTGGGATCGATCTGCTGGCTATCAGCCAGCACCTGTGTAGAGACAAGTGTATTGGCGGTGAGCAGGATCAGGAATGCGGTTAAACGTGTAATCATGGTTTAAATATACACATAAATTAGATTTTTTCCGCATTTATCCGTGAAAAATACCTGTACAGTCTGCTTGCGAAGTCAGAATACTAACCAGCAAATATGCCCTTAGGCATTCAAGTGACAGGCGCTACCGGGTCAATAATGTAACGACATCATCTATAGCGATATCCTGACTCTCTCCGGCATCGCGTTTTTTGTATTCCACTTTATCTTCTTTAAGGCCACGGTCACCGATGACTATTCGGTGCGGTATGCCGATCAGGTCGAGGTCTGCCAGCATGCCGCCGAGTCGTGCCTTCTCATCATAGAGCAGAACGTCAAGTCCGGCAGCTGTCAGCTCATCATGCAGCTTTATGGCAGTATTGCTAACATCTTCAGACTTCTGCATATTGATCGGTGCGATCGCTACGTCGAATGGCGCCAGGTTCTGTGGCCATATTATGCCGTTGTCATCGTGATTCTGTTCGATGGCAGCAGCGACTATCCTGGTCACACCGATGCCATAGCAGCCCATAGTCATGGTTGTTGCTTTGCCGTTCTCATCGAGGACTGTTGCGTTCATGGCTTCTGAGTATTTTTTTCCGAGCTGGAAAATATGGCCAACTTCGATGCCGCGGACGATAGATAAAGTCCCCTTGCCATCCGGGCTGGCATCTCCCTCGACGATATTTCTCAGGTCAGCAGCAGCGGGCACGGGGCAGTCTCGTTCCCAATTAACGCCGGTCAGGTGTTTGCCATCGATGTTTGCGCCACAGACAAAATCTGCACATTGCAGGGCGGCATAGTCAGCTATCACCTTGATGTTCAGGCCGACAGGCCCTAGCGAACCGGCAGAGCAGCCTGCGACGTGTCTGATCTGCTCATCACTGGCAAAACAGATTGGTGATGCGACTTCCTCCAGGTGCTCTGTTTTGATCTCGTTCAATTCATGATCGCCGCGAAGTACCAGCGCGACGATAGAGTTTTCTTCGCTACCCTCTACTAGCAGGGTCTTCAGGCATTGTTTTGCATCGACCGCGAGGAACTTGCTGACCTCTTCGATACTGTGCTGGTCGGGCGTATCAATCGTTGCCATCTCAACAGAGGCTGCAGGACGGGACTCATGCGGGCGCAGTGATTCCGCTTTTTCTACGTTTGCTGCGTAGTCGCCTTCACTGGAGAAGGCGATGGCATCTTCACCCGAGTCAGCAAGGACATGAAATTCATGCGAACTGTTACCTCCGATAGAGCCGCTATCTGCCATCACCGCGCGAAACTCCAGGCCCAGGCGGGAGAAGATTCTGCTGTATGCCTGGTACATCACATCATAGGTTTCCTGCAGGCTCTGCTGACTGCTGTGAAAGGAATAGGCATCTTTCATCAGGAACTCGCGTGCACGCATGACACCGAATCGTGGTCTTACTTCATCACGGAACTTGGTCTGTATCTGGTAGTAAGTAACAGGCAACTGCTTGTAACTGGAGAGTTCTTTGCGCGCCAGGTCGGTGATGATCTCCTCGTGGGTAGGACCAAAACAGAACTCTCTGTCATGGCGGTCTTTCAGGCGTAATAATTCAGGACCATATTGTTCCCAGCGGCCGGACTCCTGCCATAGTTCACTGGGCTGTACCGCTGGCATTAAAATTTCCAGTGCGCCGCAGTTGTCCATCTCTTCACGAACGATGTTTTCGACCTTGCGCATGACGCGAAGACCCAGTGGTAGCCAGGTGTAAAGTCCAGACGCCAGCTTCCTTATCAGGCCGGCACGCAGCATCAGCTGGTGGCTGCTGATCTCTGCGTCTGATGGGGTTTCTTTTAGGGTGGTTAACTGGAATTTTGATAAATACATATTTAGGTGCACTCGGTGGAATGTGCGCATTTTACCAACTAATCCATAATATGCGACCGTGATTTCAACATTACATGGAACTGCTTGATTATATGTGCAATACAGGGAGGTGTTGTTTGATTATCAGAAAGGCATCATCTCGAGTATGTTCGAGACAACTTACTTAAAACGTGCGCTCATCCCATCCCCACATATGCCGGTCCGGACTGGCAAATTCTATATAGACGCGGGCACTGCTTATGTTCAGTTCAGTGTTGATGAATGCGCATATCCTGGAAGAGAACTCAGCGGTATTGCTTTCAGGTAAGCCCAGGCTCTTTAACTTTACGTGAGCGGCGGGTTCATCGCTGCCGGCAAAAAACAGGGTCTGCTCGGTAAGCACTTTCACCATCACATAACTCTCGGGTTTTCCGAGTAACTCTGCAGCCAGTTTGGAGGCGCCCTTAGCAAGCTGCTGGCAGTTTTCGATAGGGGTATTTGTGGAAATCTCTAAAAGGGGCATGGTCGAATTGTCTGTTATTTGCAGAACTCGCGTTCTTTCTTCCTGGCGGCCGATATACGTTGTTGACGCTGTTCTTCTGTCATCACGACATACTCGCCTTTCTCATTGATCTCTCTCATACGCCCTCGTGATAAGATGGTCTGTAAATCACTCCTCGCTTCTTTGCACCATTTGCGTTTATCCCGGTCTATTTTCTTCTTTTCTTCAGCGTCTTTTTTCTTCTTATCTTTCGCTTCTATGTCAGATTTCACAATGTCTATTTCGTCTTTATTCATAGTGCGAGGTGTGGTGGTCTCATTGGTACGGATTGGGACTGTTTCTGCACCAGGATTACCAGGTTGCTCACCATAATGTACCTGGCCATCCTCATCTATCCATTTGTAGACACCCGCATGCGATGGTAACTGGATCAGCAGGATAAATGATGCCGTGATGATGCGGGTGATGAGTCTCTTGTTATGCATTGTCTGTATTTACCCATTGATAAGCTTGTTAGGTTAAAATAGCTGTTAATGTATATAAAATCAACAATCATGGCTTTTCTGACGAAACTAGTATTTACCGCTGTATATATTATCGGGCTAATGAATAATGGCTGATCGCCGCTTAAAAATATTTCATACCGTCGCCAGGTTGCTCAATTTCACCAAGGCAGGTGAGCACCTGCACATGACCCAGCCTGCGGTAACGTTCCAGATCCGGCAGCTGGAGGATCAGTTCAATACCCGTTTGTTTGACCGTACACATAATAAGGTCACACTGACCGAGGCGGGTAAACAGGTCTACATGTATGCAGACCGCATACTCAAGCTGTACGATGATATGA
>CBDUKK010000182.1:0-4594 GCA_965367795.1 uncultured Gammaproteobacteria bacterium | reverse complement strand
CTTTCAGCCGGCAGCGATCGAATATTTTTTATCGCCTGTTCAAGGGTTTCAAATCAAGTATTGGCCTGGTGATTGGTGATGTTGTTGCTCCGCAGCGAGTGTCGGCTGAGGACTTGCAGGGGAGGGTTCAGCTTTTGCTCGATGATGTTGTTGGGCGGTGAGGTGGTACTTATTATTTCGCTGGGGAGTGATTCTTAGAGATTGCGGTTCTCACACCTTGGGTGAATGCCACTGTAGGAGCGGATTGTAATCCGCGATCTCTTTTAGACGCTACTTAGGTACCTGTATTCTACCTGTGAGTTTGGTTCGTCTTTTTTTTGGTTTTGATGGTTAGCATTTACTTGTCTCCTTTATGGTGGCATTGCGGTTCTCGCACCGCGGGCGAGGCACTTTTTTTCTGCAGCCAAAAAAAGTACCCAAAAAAGGCCGTCGCTACGCCAGGCGCCCCGTAAAAAGCACGGGGTTCCCATTGGTATGTAACCGCTATCATGCTGTGAAAAAACTCGCGCACGTTGAACAGCACGTACGCTCAGACAGTTTTCACAGAAAGCTCATGACACCGGCCACATACCAATGGCTTGGCTAATGCGAGGTAGAGTCAAAAGAAAAAAGCTAAAAACTAAAAACAAAGCTGGCATAAAGAAGAGGAAAGAGTGCTTAACAAAGACACCGTTTTTATTTTTGCTTGTCCGTTTTCCACTGTAGTTTGTGTTTACTGAAATGCTGGCTGTTGCCTATACGCAAGGCTAACAGGCGACTCACGATGACTTTTGCTCTACCAACGACTGCCGATTCAGCAAACGAAATGGCAGTTAAAAGCCGAAAAAGGAAATGTAATGGTGAAACAAAACGTCTAATAAACACAAATAGGCGCCCATATTGAAATAGCAACGTGGCATTAACGCTGTTTTATTGCTTTTGACTTTCCTCCACCTCCACAAGCCATCGAGGCAGTGCAGTGATCATGGGCTTTCTGTGAAAACTGTCTGAGCGTTATCTGCGAGTTTTTTCACAGCATGATTACTGTACTGAATCGGTGGTTACCCCTGTGCTTCCTACAGGGGCGTAGTGGTCGTGGCGGCCTTTTTTGGGTACTTTTTTGGGCTGTAGCAAAAAAGTGCCTCGCCCGCGGTGCGAGAACCGCAAGGCCTAACAAATAATCAACAGTAACTGCCAAGCACCAGGAAATAGCGAGATTTTCGGGGTAAATCCACGTACTTAGGTAGCGTCTAAAAGAAATCGCGGAATAAATTCCGCTCCTACAAATACCAATTAGAGCAAGTATGCGCTAACCAGTAATCGTCGCCTTACGTGAAAGATGGGTCTTATTGATACCGATGGAACGCAGGAATAACGCAACCAGCTCATTGCTGAGCTCATGCAGGCTGAGATCGATCAGCCGATCCTGCGGCTGCAGGCACTTCTGTATCAGTGCTTCACGTACCATGCCCTGAAACATGAGGCCGGCGCTTAAGATGGTCTTCTCGCGGTGGGGAACGTCATAGGGCAGGAATTCGTTGAGACCGAACTCGATGTAATCGGTGAAACTCTTCCAGCGGTTCTGGAAAAAAGCCAGTGTCGCGGGATTGCCTTCCAGCAGGCTGTGAAGTTCTATCTTCAGGATATCCGGATTCTTGGCGATATTTTCGATATATACCTGGGTCATGCCTGCGAGGGCATCTTCAAAACGGGTACCATGATTGACGATGGTATCGACATAGCTCTGGCGCTGCCCTGCAAATTTTTCCAGAACGGCGGCATACAGCATCTGCTTGGAAGCAAAATGCCGGTACAGGATAGCAGGGCTGACGTTGACAGCGCGTGCTATCTCATCGATAGAGACGCCGTGAAATCCCTTACTAGCAAAAAGGCCCTGAGCAGCAGATAAGATTGTCTCTCTGCGCTCAGGGCCTGAAAGTCGATTACTCAACTCTGGTTGTCCGCTAAATGTTTAGCTGGACTTAAGCAGCTTTCTGGATCATGAAGACAAACTTGCCGTCTTCTTCACCGCTTGATTTCAGCTCATTGCCTGTCTGCTTGCAAAAAGCTTCGAAGTCTTTTACAGAGCCTGGGTCAGTAGCAATAATTCTAAGTGTCTGACCAGCATCCAGTGCTGCAATTGCTTTTTTAGCGCGCAGGATAGGAAGTGGACAGTTTAAACCGCTTGCATCTAATTCTGAATCAAAGTCACTCATATTTAACTCCTCGTTGTAGTTTTGTGGTTATTGAACGTTGTTTATAATAATAAAGTAAACGTTTACTAACTTATGTAATAAAGTGGTTGCTGTCAAGTGATATAGATCAACTTATTGCTTTTTAGACCAGAAAAAGGCCAGTGCAGAGCCACTGATATTGTGCCAGATGCTGAAGATAGCGCCTGGTAGCGCGGCTGCTGCCGAAAAATGCTTTATCGCCAGGGCGACTGCCAGCCCGGAGTTCTGCATGCCGACTTCGATGGCCAGGGTGCGGCATTCCCTGGACGGGTAACCCATCATCCTGGCGCTGCCATAGCCGATCAGCAGACCGGCAGCATTATGTAATACCACGGCAAGTAACACGGTTATACCTATCTGGCTGAACTGTTTTGCATTGAGTGCAGTGATGATGGCGATGATCAGCACGATGGCAGCTACGGCGATCAATGGCAGGTAGTGCTCCACTGCTTTTATGCGGTAGGCAAAGAAATGCTTCAGTGCCAGGCCCAGGGCGACCGGGAATATGACGATGTACAGGATGCTGATGAACATCTTACCGGCAGGAACCTGTATCGAGGTATCGGCGATGAGAAGCGTGATCGCCGGGGTCAGTACGATAGCGAGGATGGTCGATATACTGGTAAGACTTATCGACAGGGCAACATTTCCCCTGGCGAGATAGGTGATGACATTAGAGGCGGTACCGCCGGGGCAGGCGCCGACAAGGATCATGCCGATAGTGAGTGCCGGATCGAGCTGAAAGACAGTCGCAATGGCCAGCGCGGCAAACGGCATGATGCTGTATTGCAGGACCAGGCCGGTGATGATGAGCCGGGGCATGGATAATGCGCGTTTGAAATCATCAATGCTCAGTGTCAGCCCCATGCTGAACATGATGACGGTCAGCAGTGGAACGATAGCCGGCTTGAGTTCAGTAAAGGGTGCCGGCAAAGTATATGCGAGTATGGACAGTGCGATCGCCCATATCGGAAAAAGTCGAGTAACCAGGTCCATGCTAATAGCGATTTATTATTCCCGGCAGACTGATGATCTGAGACTGTTCAGATGTCCAGTTCGACATTATCAGCATTGATGATGACAGGTATACCCTGCAGCAGATCGCCGACACAGGGGCCTGCGATGCACTCACCGGAGTCGATAATAAACAGGGCGTCGTGAGTGGCGCACTGTATGAGTTCTTTATCCAGGTCGAGGAACTGATCTTCCTGCCATTCCAGGCTGGCGCCGGTATGTGGACATTTATTGTAATAGGCATAAAACTCGCCATTCTTATGTACCACGAAGATGGACCGGGTTTTACGGTTGATCTTGATCTCGAAACTTTTACTGCCGGGGTCTTCGATATCGCTGGTTTTGCAGAGAATGTGGGTCACAACGTATGTTAGAGTTAGTTAAAAAAAACAAGTATATCTTATCCAGAATTTAACTGTTATGAACCTGAGTGTTGAAAACCTGAGCCAGTTTGAAATCGCGGCTATCGTGCTGCTATTTACGATATTGATCGTTATCGTGGTATCTGTGCTTCACCTGAACAAAAATAACAATGAGTCAGCGCTGAGGTCTGAAGAGCATGCACGTGCGGCACAGGCTCTGCAGGAGAGTTTTCAGCGCACCCGGTCGGAATTGATCGAGTCGCAGAATAATACGCAGTCGAGGATGGAACGGCGTTTCGGTGAGGTGCAGCAGGCCGTCGAAAAACGCCTGGGTGAGATGTCCCATGCCTCTGTCGAACGCTTTGGCGAGATGCAGAACAGTATCGAGAAACGCCTCGGCGAGATGGCGAAAGAGAGCATCCAGAGCTTTTCGAAATCGAACAATGAGCTGCATGAGATATTGCAGAAACGGCTCAACGATATCAGTGGCCAGGTAGAACATCGGCTGAATAAAGGCTTTGAGAAAACCACGGAAACATTTACCGACGTGGTCAAGCGACTGGCTCTGATAGACGAGGCGCAGAAGCGTATAACCGAACTGTCCAGCAATGTGGTCAGCCTGCAGGAAGTTCTGACCGACAAGCGCTCACGTGGCGCTTTCGGTGAGGTGCAGATGGCCGGCCTGATCGGCAATGTCATGCCCGAAGGCAGCTATGAGCTGCAGCATGGCCTGAGTAATGGCACGCGCGTCGACTGTATGATGTTCCTGCCGGATCCGACCGGGCACATCGCTATCGACTCAAAGTTTCCGCTCGATTCCTTTCAGAAGATGATGGATGACGAAGCGACAGATCTGGACCGGGTAAAAGCAGAGAAACAGTTCCGTCTGGATATCAAGAAACATATCAAAGATATCTCCAGCAAATATATCATCGAAAATGAAACCGCCGATGGCGCCATCATGTTCATCCCTGCCGAGGCAGTGTTTGCCGAGATCCATGCGCA
>CBDUKK010000181.1:0-4600 GCA_965367795.1 uncultured Gammaproteobacteria bacterium | reverse complement strand
CGATGATGGAGAACCCGATACACAAACTGGCACTGCTCTATCACAGTGATTTTCGACTCACCGGATTAGGGGCTGGAAATACCCTGCTTTTGATCCTGATCAGCTGTGCACTTGGGCTGATTGGTTCATGGATTGCTGTAAGCCGTCACCTGAAAGATATCGAACCCAGTTAAAAAAACCTAATTTATTTACATATTAATCAATATGTTATACAATCATCTCGCAAACTGCGCATAAAAATAAATTAATTATTAGCAGTGAACTTTTCTCAAAATTAGCACTCTTAATTCAAGAGTGCTAAAATATTCAACCATGAGAGAAGAAAACATGACAAAAGCTTTAATTCCAGCCCTTCAAGGTGCAGGTAATCTGGACTCTTACATTCGTCAGATCAACGGTATCCCTGTATTAACCGCTGAAGAAGAACGCGAGCTAGCCCTGCGACTGGAAACCCAGAACGATCTAGAAGCTGCGCAGCAATTGATTATGTCTAATCTACGTTTCGTGGTTAAGATTGCACGCGGATACTCTGGTTACGGTCTACCACTGGCTGACTTGATACAGGAAGGTAACATCGGCCTGATGAAAGCGGTAAAACGTTTTTCTACGACACACGAAGTACGACTGATCTCGTATGCAGTTCACTGGATCAAATCGGAAATTCACGAGTTCGTATTACGTAACTGGCGAATCGTTAAAGTTGCTACCACAAAACCACAGCGTAAACTGTTCTTCAAACTACGCAGCTCAAAGCAGAGACTGGGCTGGTTTAGCAACGATGAAGTCAATGACGTTGCAAAAACGCTTGGCGTAAAACCAGAGACGGTTCTAGAAATGGAATCTCGCCTCAGCGGTAGCGATGTAACTTTTGATCCGCCGACGAATGATAACGACGACGAGCAACATTTCACTCCAGCAGCATATCTTACTGATGAAAGAGCAGATCCGTCTTATCAGCTGGAGCACGATGATACCCGTTCACAGGAGTTAAGCCTGATGGCCGACTCACTGAAAACTCTGGATGAGCGCAGCCAGGACATCATTAATCGCCGCTGGTTGAATGAAGATAAAGCCACGCTGCATGAGCTGGCTGATGAATACAATATTTCTGCTGAACGCATTCGTCAGATCGAAAAGAACGCACTGAACAAGATGCGAGTAATTTTTGAAGCTTAAACCCTAAAACGATAAGAGAATATATAAAGGCCGGTTTATCAAACCGGCCTTTATATTGCCTAACAAAAACATGATCGTAAAATCAGTCGGTTAAATGACCAAACGATTCACCGTGGTTCAAATTTAACGAATTGGGTATTATCCTGCATTTTTTTCGACCCTTCGACCACTGGCTTCCATGCATGACCATAAATGATCTCATAAGTAGCAGGTAATACGTTATTGCACCTGAACTTTTCATAACCATTACGGACAGCCTGTAACATCGACTTACCTCCCAGACCTCTTCGGGCACGCTCATCAGCATCAACCTTCGCAGCCTTCGGCGGGCTGCTTGAAGTAACGTTTGCGCCAATTGCTTTCAGGTCATGCATCAGACCATCGACAGAATCATAGGTAACCGTCAAAATTTCCGCTTCCATCACCGGCTCAGCAAAACCATCCTGTAATAGTGCATCACCGATATCGTGCATATCGACGAACTGGTTGACATGATTATTATTATCAACTTTTGACCAGCTATGCCGAAGTTCTTTTAGAGTGTCAGGCCCAAATGTGGTGAACACATATAAGCCGCCCGGTTTGAGCACTCGTTTTGCTTCGAGCAGAGCAGTATTCAGGTCATTACACCACTGCATACTCAGGCTGGAGAATACCAGGTCAAATGAATCATCCGCAAAGGGCAGCTTCTCCAGATCACCGCAAACAGCTTGTGGTGAGCGTAAGAAATCTCTATGTTGATTTGCCTTCAGCAGCATGTTTTCAGACAGGTCGAGCGTCACCACCTGCGCTTTTTTATACCGGGCAAACAGGGTCGGGATTGCAGCTCCGGTCCCTGCCCCGGCATCGAGGATCAACTGCGGCGAAAGCTTGACCACTTCCAGTTTTTCCAGCAGCCTGTTACATACCTCGGTTTGCAATACTGCATATTGCTGATAGTTCTCCGCAGCACGGTCAAATGCGCGACGAATACGTTGCTGATCGAGTTTCTGTTCCTGTGTTTCTTTGTGAGACATATTTGAATTTATTGACCCGAATATAAGCTGTTTTATTTTACCGCAAAGATCATGCCTGAATATATCAGACCTGGCTGGGCCGCAACTGCTCCGCCAAACTGACCAGCTGCGCTACAAAAAACTCAGGCTGGGAGATAAAAGGCGCATGGCTTGCATCCGGATGCACGATTACATCCTGTTGCGCATATTCTTTGTTCAGTGCAACCGCCAGTTCAGCTGGCACCAGACTGTCTTTTGCGCCCAGCAGCCAGCGTAAAGGACAATCGATTCCTTTCAGCGTCTGACGAAGATCGGTTTCAAGTAATATTTCCAGCCCTGTGCTCAACGCTTGTGCAGAAGCCATGCCGCGACTCTGGATACTTTGCTGTAACTGCCTGACGACATGCATCACATCATCAATCCCCTTTACCTGCAGCGCAAGAAAACGTCGAATCGTTTTTTGCTGATTCGTTCCCAGATCTGTGGCGAACTGCTTGAATACCGATCGATCAACAGCACAATCCCAGCCGTCCTGGCTGACAAAACACGGGTTGGTAGCAACCAGCATAGCGGCAGCGACACGCTGAGGATATAACTCTGCCAGACGCAATACAGCCAGACCACCAAGCGACCAGCCCACCCATAACACGGGACGATGTACTAGCGGTACCAGCATCTGCACGTAATCATCCAGTGTATTAGCCTTAACCTTCTGCATCGAACCATGGCCGGGCAAATCAACAACAACCACATTTATCCAGTCCGGCAATGACTTGATACACTCATCCCAGACAGCACTGTTCATCGCCCAGCCATGAACGAAAACACAGGTCACTGAATCAGGTCTCACCGTCATTACTCACTAAACCCATACTCCATAGCTGATGGTTCAGAAATGGCAGATAGCTGAAAACAGATAAAGATTTCTGCCAAACTCTAAGGTAAGCTTGCCCCGCATAGTGAAATATATCTGAAGCAAAAATACAAGAACTACTCATGAACCATTATCTCTATATATTAATCTTTGCAGGTGCAGCTTATCTCATCGGCTCGATATCAACCGCCATAATCACCTGCAGGATCATGGGTATCGAAGACCCGCGAGAAACCGGCTCGCATAATCCGGGAGCGACCAATGTTTTACGCCATGGCGGCAAAAAGGCCGCTATTATCACCTTATTCGGCGACATGTTAAAAGGGTTAATTCCTGTCCTGGCCGCAATACAGTTTCAACTAGAACCGCTCGGCATCGCGCTGGTCGGATTAGCTGCCCTGCTAGGTCATGTTTTTCCTGTGTATTACGGCTTCAAAGGCGGAAAAGGTGTCGCCACCTATTATGGCGTTATCCTGGCTATCAACTGGCTTGTCGGTCTTATCGCCCTCGGCATCTGGCTGGCTGTTGCTGCTCTAGTAAAGATCTCATCACTGTCGGCATTGATCTCTATTTTTGCCACACCCTTTATCCTCTGGCATTTCTCACATTCGATAGAACTTACCGCCGCCACAGCAGTGATGAGTATTATCGTATTCTGGCGTCATAAGTCGAACATCCAGTCTCTGCTGCAGGGCACTGAAGGAAAAATTAGTAACGGAAAGTAATAGCCTATCCCCTCCCCCTAGATTGCCTTCAATTCCTGCATCGACCACCTTGCCCTGGCATCGATCTCCAACGGCTGCGACTCCCCTGCTACCAGCCTAAAACAGCCTGCCTGAGCAATCATGGCACCATTATCGGTACAGAATTCGATCCGCGGATAATACAGTTCACCACCCTGCTGCTGTATCATCTCTGCCAGCTCTGTGCGCAAGCGCTTATTGGCGCCGACACCGCCGGCGATAACCAGGCGCTCACACTGTTGCTGCTCGAGCGCACGACGGCACTTGATCTTCAAGGTATCCACCACCGCTTCTTCAAAAGCGCGTGAGATATCAGCTTTTGTCTGCTGACTCAGCTCGCCATTTGCCGTTTCAGCAGCTTTCTGCATGGTATTTAAGGCGAAGGTCTTCAGGCCGCTAAAACTGAAGTCCAGACCGGGCCTGTCGACCATGGGGCGCGGAAATTTATAGACCCCTGACGTGCCCTGCTCTGCCAGTGCCGCTAGCGCCGGGCCACCGGGATAACCCAGACCCAGTAATTTTGCCGTTTTATCGAAGGCCTCGCCGGCAGCATCATCCAGGCTCTGGCCGAGTAATTCATACTGACCGATACCTTTCACATAGGCCAGTAGCGTATGACCACCAGATACCAGCAAGGCCACAAAAGGAAATGCCGGTGGATTCTCTTCCAGCATCGGCGCCAGTAGATGCCCCTCCATATGATGAACTTCCAGCGCTGGAACACCCAGGGCCCAGGCCAGTGAACGACCCACCGAAGCGCCCGACATCAACGCACCGATCAAGCCAGGACCCGCTGTATAGGCGATTCCGTC
>CBDUKK010000180.1:0-4632 GCA_965367795.1 uncultured Gammaproteobacteria bacterium | reverse complement strand
AGGTCAGGGTCTTTCTCGTTTTGTCAGAATTTGATTTGCTAGACATCCGCATGTGGTTCGTATGATCTGCCAGTAGTGTTGCCAGCATTTCTGCCGGTGTTGCTAAAATTTAGATGTAATCGGTACGCTGACGTCACAGATGTCATTGTATAACAATAACTCGATCATCACCTTCAGTGGCCGGATTATAATTCAGCGATGTTGTGAGATAAACGTATATAAACAGCGGAATAAGCAGCAGCAGACCTCAGTTAATTTCAGGTAATACAATTGGAAATTGGGGTCAGAGAGCAATATTCTCTAATATTAGAAACAATTGCTCTCTGACCCCTATAGATTTCTCGCTTCTCGATAAGAAACCATGCGTTGAAGTCCCTCGTCCCACAGTGATGAGTTAAAACAGTCTCTGATGTCTCGAGGTGATAGTGTTGTTGTTATCGGTGATTGAAGTTCCGGTATCGCGGCCATAGCTTCTGGCAGGCGATAGAACGGGATACGCACATTGAGATGATGGATGTGGTGAAAACCGATGTTGCCGGTGAACCATTGCATGATCCTGTTGAGCTTCATATAACTTGATGACTCCAGGGCCGCCCGGTAGTACGTCCATGCTTCGGGTGTGAGGATGGTCATGCGTTTGAAACTGTGCTGGGCGAAAAACAGGTAACTGCCGAGCGCTGACGCGATGGTCATTGGCAGTAATACGACATAAAAGGCCACATCGAAACCGCCGAATACCCACAGCACTGTAATCAAACCGGCATGCGCGATAAGTGCCACGGCGGAATCCCAGTGATATCCTGGATCACGCAGTAACGGTAGAATGCAGATACTGAAACCGAAGATAGTGATGTAACCGAACAGTACCACCAGCGGATGACGCTGAAAGCGATAGGATGCACGCTCGCTGGAGGAGGCTTCATGCCACATCTGCGTTGTCATCATGGGGAAGGCGCCGACACTCGCCAGGCTGATTGTACCGACGTGGCCATGATGATAATTGTGGCTCTTTTTCCAGGAGCGCGGTGGTGTCAGCGCAAACGCAGCATAGAGTCGAAACAGCAGCCAGGCGAGGCGCGACTGACTCAAAATCGCGCCGTGCATGTAATCATGATAAGTAATAAAAGCGCGTACCATCAATAATGCAGCAATAATTGACAGCATGGTTCGCACCTGCCACCAGGGCGCCAGGCCCGCTCCGACCAGTGCTGCAATCAGCAGGGTAAACGTCACGGCAACGTGCCACCAGCTCCGCGAGACTACTTCGGCCGCATAGGGTGTGGTCGCATTTACCAGCTGCTTACCAATTCGTATTCCGGCACTGTGTTCTGTCGTCGTCAGTTCCTGTGTAGGGTTTTCTTCGTTCATGAGATTGCAGTTACGTAACTGTGTCCAACAACGGAAATTGTCGTGTATCACACAGACAACTTCCTCTCTTAAAAAAAATATCATGTATACATGATATTTTTTTGACGCAACTCAAAAAACAGATAAAAGATGGCGAGAATAAATGGGGACAGACCCCAATTATTTTCAGGCAATACACTTCGATATATACGTTAAACTTGCGGCATTAATATCAAGCATAGAACCATGTCACAATAGCAATGTGGAACAGCATTAGAACTGATCGATGCTGCAAAGATTGAAGAGAAAATGTTATGAGTAAACACTATGATCTGATCGCTATCGGTGCCGGTAGTGGTGGACTTTCTGTCGCTGAGCGTGCTGCACGTTATGGCAAACGCTGTGCTGTCATCGAATCTGGCAAACTCGGCGGTACCTGTGTGAATGTCGGCTGTGTACCCAAAAAAGTGATGTGGTATGGCGCAGAGATCGCACACAGCCTGGAGATGGCTGGTGACTATGGTTTCGATGTAAGTAATAACGGTTTTGACTGGGCAGCGCTGGTTCGCAAACGCGAAGAATTTATCGGCGGTATCAATACCTGGTACAAAAGTTATCTTTCCGATTCAGACATCGATGAGATCAATGGTCATGCCACTTTCGTCGATACACATACCTTGCAGGTAGGTGACAGAACTTACACGGCTGACCACATTGTTATCTCAACTGGCGGCCGCCCGATCACGCCTGATGTGCCCGGCAGTGAGATGGGTATCGATTCGGATGGCTTCTTTGCACTGACTGAGAAACCGCAACGTGTTGCCGTAGTGGGTGCCGGTTACATCGCCGTCGAGGTTGCCGGTGTGTTGAATGCACTGGGGAGTGACGTTAGTCTCTACCTTAGAAAGCAGCACTTTTTACGGTCATTCGACGCCATGTTACGTGAAGGTTTGATGGAGCAGATGATCGAGGACGGTGTGTCAATCTTCCCCAGTACACAGGTCGGCTCGGTGGTGAAAGAAAACGGCAAGTTAACCCTGGTCTGTGACAAGGGTAGTCGCACCGAGGGCATAGACCAGATTATCTGGGCGATCGGCCGCGTGCCTAATTCAGATGGCATCGCGCTGGAAAACGCGGGGTTAAAAGTCGACCAGCAGGGTTATATCAAAACGGATGACTACCAGAATACGGAGGTGCAAGGTGTTTATGCTATCGGTGATGTCACCGGCCGGGAGCAACTGACCCCGGTCGCGATCGCCGCCGGACGCCGCCTGGCCGATCGCCTGTTCAACAACCAGCCTGAACGCAAGCTCGACTACGAGAACATCGCATCGGTGATTTTCTCACATCCGCCCATCGGTACTGTCGGTCTGAGTGAGACCGAAGCACGTAAACTCCATGGTGATGCGGTAAAGATCTACCAGACCCGTTTCGCCCCTATGCAATACGCATTTACAGAGCGCGGTGTGCACACTGCGATGAAGCTGGTGACAGTCGGTGCGAAAGAGAAGGTCGTCGGCTGCCATATCCTTGGCCCGGGTGCTGATGAGATGTTGCAGGGTTTCGCCGTTGCCATCCGTATGGGTGCGACCAAACGGGACCTCGATGATACTGTCGCTATCCATCCCACCAGTTCGGAAGAACTGGTCACTATGCGATAAATGTACCAAGAAAGGAGAAGGGGGGATCCGTCTCAATAGAAATAAATCCTTCTCGTGTGACGCCACTGTGATGATCTAATCCAATATGAAAATAAAAAGCACGCTGATATAAGAATTTCGATGCCTGGCATCCGCGTGGTCAAACGCTTTTACTCGGTACATTCTGAGGTAAATCGTTCAAATACGATAAAACGGATAACTACTCTAGAATGCTATAAACCCTTGTTTTTCTGCTTTTTGCCCCCATATTAGATGTCAAATTACAACACTTAATTAATCATTAAAGAGGCAATACCAATGCAAAACTATGAACGAGATGGCGATGGCTATCTAGTCGATATGAATATCTGGACGCCTGAAATAGGCCGCGCTATGGCTGACACCGATGGCGTGGAGTTAGATGACAGCAAATGGCAGCAGATACTCAAAGCCAGGGAATATTACGAAGATAACGCGGTAGTTCCACCGATCCGCAAATTTGCCAAATATACCGGTATCGATCAAAAGGAAATATTCAAGATGTGGATGACGGGCCCGATGAAACCGATAACCAAATATGGCGGGTTGCCCAAGCCAACCGGTTGTGTCTGATCTGCAGACTTGATTTGAGAGGGCAAAGTGTCAATACCCTCTGAGTTAAAGTCATAAATAAAAGGGTCGCTGACAAATGATTATCAATTGTCAGCGACCCTTTTTACTGTCTTGTCATCTTCGTGACAAACAAGTTGATCCTATAGTGGTCCGAAAGGACTTCTGCATATACGTGGTACTGTGCCTGTTTCTCTGATCGATATACTGTTTGCATAATTGCAGACGGCACACTCATGATTGTTAGAAACCATTGCACTCCGACCCTGTTAATCGGATTACTGTATAGTGGTGACCAGGGAGAGCGTAATCGTGTTATCTCTCGTCAATGATTGAGGAAGTGTAATGGAAGGTATCAGTGATATTAAAATTGTCGGAATCGATGAGAAACGTCCGCCCGTTATTATGGGAGCACCTTATATCGACCTGTTTTTTAAATTATCGCACCAGGCACCCCCAGACTGGTGTGCTGATTTTAATGCGCTGATGTCGAAGCATACTGGTTCGCCCAAGATAAAACAGAAAGAAGGTCTCTACATCGAAGCATGGGTGAAAACACCGGAGCTGATCGTCGATTACCTGGAGCTGCTGAAAAAGAGTGTCACGCTGTGTAGCGATATGTATGTCGAACGTGTCGAGCAGGCTGCTCGTGATACTAAAAGCAATAATGTATCGGGTGTGTCAGAAGATAGTCCGCAAGGCCGCCTTAACAAGATAGTTGCAAAGCTGGTCTTTGATGAAGTTTAACACCAGCAAGCAGCTGTTTAAATAGGGATCGATGGGTACTTTTCTAACGTTAGAGTATGTACTCTCCAGATCCCTGTTAATAAATTTTAGGATAATGATATGACTGATCAGAAACAGAACAACGAGAACCAAAGAATTGAAAAACGACATGCAACGTATGCAGAAGCTACTGGATTGATAAACTGATGAACCTTACGTCTAGAATAGAGTGTGGACATATCTACAGTGTTGGTCTGTGGAGTGAGATGGCAAATGTAGGCAGGATATTACGCATTGACGAGAAGCTTTT
>CBDUKK010000179.1:0-4638 GCA_965367795.1 uncultured Gammaproteobacteria bacterium | reverse complement strand
GTCTTGCTGTCGGTATGGGTATCGTATTCATCTATGCCGTGGTCGGTGGTATGAAAGGTATCACCTATACCCAGATTGCACAGTACTGTATCCTGATCTGTGCTTACACTATTCCTGCTATCTTCATCTCACTGAACCTGACCGGCAACCCTATCCCGCAGCTGGGACTGGGCGGCATGCTGACAGGTACCGAGACCTACTTACTGGATCGACTCGATCAGGTGGTGACTGAACTCGGCTTTGCTGAGTACACGACGAGCGCCAGGTTGAGTACATTAAATACATTTGTCTATACCCTGTCGCTGATGATCGGTACAGCGGGTCTGCCTCACGTCATCATCCGTTTCTTCACGGTAACGAAAGTGAGTGATGCGCGTGTATCTGCTGGCTGGGCACTGATCTTTATCACCATCCTGTACACCACAGCACCAGCAGTTGCTGCCATGGCTCGTCTGAACCTGCATGATACGATTGCGCCTCCTGGCCAGGAAAACCTGCTCTATGATGAACGCCCAGACTGGTTCAAAAACTGGGAGACCACGGGTCTGCTGAAGTTTGAAGACAAGAACGGCGATGGCCGTATCCAGTACACGGCTGATAAAGCGACCAATGAGATGGTCAAAGTCGACCGGGATATCATGGTACTGGCTAATCCAGAGATCGCACGCCTGCCTAACTGGGTGATCGCGCTGGTTGCTGCCGGGGGGCTGGCTGCAGCGCTATCGACGGCCGCCGGCCTGTTGCTGGCGATCGCATCATCGATATCGCATGACCTGTTGAAAGGGGTGTTCCGGCCGGATATCACCGAGAAGCAGGAACTGCTGGCGAGCCGGATTGCGATGGCGGGCGCTATCGCCCTGGCGGGTTATCTCGGCTTTAATCCACCCGACTTTGCCGCGGGGACGGTGGCCCTGGCCTTCGGTCTGGCGGCGTCCTCGATCTTCCCGGCGCTGATGATGGGTATCTTCAGTAAGCGCATCAACAGGGAAGGCGCCATCGCAGGTATGATCGCCGGTATCTCGGTAACACTGTTGTACGTGTTCCAGCATAAAGGCATCATGTTTGTCGCCGATACTTCCTTCCTTGGCGATATGTCGCCAAACTGGTTCATGGGCATCGAGCCTAATGCCTTCGGCGCCGTCGGTGCGGTGGTTAACTTTGCTGTGGCTTACGGTGTTTCTACGATGACGCCAGAACCACCTGAGCACATCCAGCATCTGGTTGAAGATATACGTGTACCTGGAGGTGTAAGCGTCGCCACGGGTCACTAACCAGGCTGTAACCTGAAAAAGCACGCAGGCATTTTTGCCTGCGTGCTTTTTTTATGGATATGTCATCTCGGTAATTGCTCCTGCAATACTCTACTATCCTGCATCTATGCAGTAATGCCGTTGCTCGAGATGACAGTAGGTGTATATTTAGAAGGAGATTGTAAACTTGTTTATGAAAATTAAGTTATGCTGTCGCTATTATGAATATTCTAAAAAATAAACATTTGATACTGGCCATGTTCGTGGCCCCGGTGCTTGCCATCATCGCTTATTTTTCTGTCGACTATGTGGTCTCGGAAAAACCTCAGGCCGCTATCCAGGGCGGTACCTATAAGCTCGCGGCGAAATCAAACTGTCGTTATCAGAGTGGTGTGTGCACGCTGAAGAATGGTGATATAGAGGTGCAGCTGCATGCCAGGCGCTTAGATGAACGATTGGTCGAGCTGAGCATGCATTCAGAATTGCCGATACAGAATGTCATCATCTCTTATGTCGTTGGAGAGATCGCATCACAGCCGGTAGCGATGGCTGCCGGCTCTGCAGAAGCTGGTGACTGGTATGTGACGATTGAGCTGTCTGATCCAGAGAACAGCCAGTTGCGCATGGCATTGGGCATCGCTGATGCGATGTATTATGCTGAGACCACGGCTGTCTTTATCGATTATGAGACCGCGTTCTCACGTGACAACTTTTCAGAGTAACTCGCTGAGAATCTCAGCTTGAAGTTATACGCTTAACATGCCTGAACGGGCGTGATTAAATATGAATAACAGTAATCATCAGGGTGACGATAATGGTTAGTGAAGCGGGCGATGTGCAGACTTTCCTGGCACAGCATCCACCGTTCAATCATCTGTCGGAAAAGCAGCTGGAGTTTGCCAGCAACAATATCTTCGTGGCTTTCAGCAAGTCTGGCAGCGAGCTGCAATCGAAGCAATCAGCTGGCGATGCCTACGAGGTCGGTATGCTCATCGTGCGTTCCGGCAGTCTCGAGGTGCGCACTGATAAAGATGTCCTGATCGACCGCCTCAGTGAGGGCGATTACCTGATCCCCGGTGCGCTGACTCGTGATAGTGATAATAAGCCACATATCTCTGTGCTCGAAGACTGCCTCTATTACGAGTTGACAGACTATGCCTTTCAGACCTTGAGCGCGGGCAGTAGTGAGATCGCGGCTTTGGGTGAGGACGATAAAACACGGTTGACTCACGTACATTCGATCGTTACAGACAGCGATCTTCATCAGCATGCTGACCAGCTATCAAAAGATGCTTACCTGACTCAGAAGGTGAAAGAGAATATGTCGACTGGCGTCGTGAGTGCCAGTCCGCAGACCAGTATCCGGGAAGCTGCGCAGTTGATGAAAAAGAAACACGTTTCATCGTTGCTGATAAAAGACGGCAACAAGCTGGTCGGTATAATCACTGACCGGGACTTACGCACACGTGTGCTAGCAGAAGGCCTTTCTGACCAGGAGAAGGTAGAGCAGGTGATGACCCGTTCACCGATGTGTGTCGATGTCAGCTCCCGTCTGCATGACGCACAGTTAAAGATGATGTCAGAAGGCGTGCATCATCTGCCCGTAATGCAAGATGATGACCCGGTAGGGATCATTACCCCGAGCGACATCATGCGTGCAAATAACATCGAACCGTTATCCCTGGTTCGTGCCATCAATCGTGCGCTGAATATAGAAGAGTTAGCTCTTGCTTCAGAGGGCATCCCGGCCCTCGTTGTTCGCCTGATCGAGCGTGATGTGCGTGCGGTAGAAGTAGGAAAAATCATTACCACGCTGGCAGACAGCACTACCCGGCGTTTACTGGTCCTGTCCGAACAGCAGTTTGGCAAGCCGCCCTGTGAATATGCCTGGCTGGCTTTTGGTTCACAGGCACGACAGGAACAGGTGCTCGGTTCAGACCAGGATAATGGCCTGTTGTTGCCAGATGATATGAGCACAGGGGACGCAGCTTACTTCGAAGACTTTGCCAGCTTTGTCAATGATGGCCTGGATGCCTGCGGTATGCCTTACTGTCCGGGCGAGATCATGGCCAAGAATGAAAAATGGCGGATGACCCTGGAAGGCTGGAAAGCCCGTTTTGCCGGCTGGATCGAGGAGCCTTCACCTAAAGCGGTGATGCACTCCAGTATATTTTTTGATATGCGTCACATCGCGGGTAAAACAGAACTGACGAAAGCGCTGCGGGCAAACGTGCTGGAGCGGGCAAAGAGTAATACTATCTTCCTGGCCATGATGTGTGAGAACGCGTTACAGCATTCGCCGCCACTGGGTTTCTTCAAGACCTTCGTGCTGGAGAGTGATGGTGACCATAATAATACCCTTGAGCTGAAGAAACGCGGCACTATCCCTATCGTCGATATCGCACGTAATTACTCGCTGTCTGCCGGCCTGAAGCCGCTGAATACTATCGAACGCCTGCAGGCGATGGAGAAGGCGGGCGTGATGTCAAAAGAGATGGCTTATAGCCTGATCGATGCGCATGAGTTCATTGCGGGTATCAGGCTCGAAGCCCAGGGCAAGCAGTTCCGTGCCGGGGTAAAGGTGGATAACTACATGGACCCCAAAGATCTGTCGCCACTGGTTAGGCACCAGATCAAAGATGCCTTCCATGTGGTGCGTGATGCACAGAGTGCGATGAAAGTGAGGTTCGGTGGCGGTGTTATATAGGCTGCACTATAAATACCAGCACTGGCGTTTTCATGAAAAGGCGGCTTCGACGCCACTGCAGCCGTTATATCAGCATGCCATTATTCCGCCGTCGCAGCTGTTTTCTGACACGCGTTTCCTGGTACTCGATGCCGAGATGAGTGGCCTCGATCCTAAAAAAAGCCAGTTGCTCAGTGTCGGCTGGGTGATGATCGAAAATGGACGCATCGTCAACGCCAGTGCAAAACACCTGTTGATCCACGCAGACAGGGGTGCGGGTGAGAGCATCAAGATACATGGTCTGCTCGACAGAAACCTGGCTGGCGCGACCAGCGCAGCGGCAGTATTGATGCTGCTGATGAAGCAGATCCCCGGCGCGGTTCTGGTGTTTCACCATGCCTCACTCGATATGAAGTTCCTGCAGAGAGCGACCATAGAAAACTTTCGCTGCCCTCTGCTGTTCAGTTATGTTGATACCATGGCGATAGAGAAGGGGCGTATGCACCTGCAGGGTAAATCCATGGGCCTGAGACTGGCACAGTGCCGTGATCGCTATGGCCTGCCCTCTGGCAGCCAGCATGATGCGCTGGCTGATGCACAGGCAACCGCAGAGTTATTCCTGGCGCAGGCAAGCTATTTGGGTAGTCCTGAAAAACTCAGGTTGTCGGAGCTGTCGTTGAGCTGTTCTCATTGATGTTGCGG
>CBDUKK010000178.1:0-4656 GCA_965367795.1 uncultured Gammaproteobacteria bacterium | reverse complement strand
AGATTATTTTTTTTGTATTAGATGTCATTAATTCCACTCCTCATGTTTATGGTGAACAAAGGTTCCTCCTTAGTGAGTCCTGACGCTATTAGATATTAGTCTATGTTCTACTAAAGTCGTATAGCTGAGCACGGGTTTTACGCGTGTTCTAGACGATGGTCTAATTGTTTCTGTTCATGCAAAAGATAAACATGTAACGATATAGTTAAGCTGAGGATACAGGCATGAGTGACGCAGGTTCAAGCAACGATTCGATCTACCCGGTTAAACAGGGAGCTGATCGTAAATATCTGGTGGATAAAGAAAAGTACGAGAAAATGTACCGCCAATCCGTCGATGACAATGAAGGTTTCTGGGCCGCACAGGCACAGTCACTCGAGTGGAGCAAACCGTTCTCAACCGTTAAGGATGTCTCGCTGGCAAAAGAAGACCTGCATATCCGCTGGTTTGAAGATGGAGAACTCAATGTCTGTGTCAACTGTGTCGATCGTCACCTTGCTGATCGGGCCGAGCAGACGGCGATCATCTTCGAAGGCGATCAGCCTGATGTCAGCCGGAATATAAGCTACCGTGAACTGCATGCCGAGGTCTGTAAACTGGCCAATGCGCTGGAAGCTATGGGTGTCGGAGCGGGTGACCGCGTCATGCTGTATATGCCGATGATTCCGGAAGCCGCTTATGCGATGCTGGCCTGTGCTCGTATCGGTGCTATCCATTCGGTCGTCTTCGGCGGATTTTCTGCCAATGCACTGGCAGATCGTATCGCTGACTGTTCCGCCAAGGTCGTGCTTACGGCTGATATGGGTAAGCGCGGTGCCAAAGCTATCCCGTTGAAAGTCAGCGTAGACGAAGCGCTGACTTTCGATGGTACTGACTGTGTCGAGACAGTGCTGGTAGTAAAAAATACCGGTGATGAGATCGCCTGGAGCGAAGGCAGAGATGTCTGGTATGGCGACGCAACTGATGCCGCCAGTGACCAGCACCAGGCAAAGTCTTTTCCTGCTGAGCATCCGCTGTTCATCCTGTATACCTCCGGTTCGACGGGTAAACCCAAGGGGCTACAGCATACCAGTGCCGGTTACCTGTTGTACTCTGCATCGACATTCCGTTACGTGTTCGATTACCAGGATGGCGATATCTACTGGTGTACTGCTGATGTCGGCTGGATCACCGGTCACAGCTATATAATCTATGGACCGTTAGCCGCTGGCGCGACCACGCTGATGTTCGAAGGCGTGCCGACGTATCCTGACCTCGGCCGATTTGGTGAAGTGATCGATAAGCACAAGGTCACACAGTTCTATACTGCACCGACGGCGGTACGTTTATTGATGTCTGATAAGGATGCTGCAGTCGCCAGCAGCAGCCGTGAGTCACTACGTATCCTTGGTACCGTGGGCGAGCCGATCAACCCTGATGTCTGGCGCTGGTACCATGACGAATTTGGCCTCGGCCAATGTCCCATCGTTGATACCTGGTGGCAGACAGAGACCGGTGGTCACATGATAACGGCGCTGCCGGGCGCGACTGATCTAAAGCCCGGTTCAGCGACCAACCCGTTCTTTGGTATCCAGCCGGCACTGGTCGATCAGAACAGTGACATCCTGGATGGAGAGAACAGTGGGCACCTGGTCATCCTCGATAGCTGGCCGGGGCAGGCGCGTACTATCTGGGGTGATCACAAGCGTTTTATCGAGACTTATTTCAGTACCCATGAAGGTATGTACTTCAGTGGTGACGGTGCGCGCCGTGACGAAGATGGTTATTACTGGATCACCGGACGGGTCGATGATGTATTGAATGTCTCTGGACACCGCCTGGGTACTGCCGAGATCGAGAGCGCACTGGTCTCCCATCCGGTCGTGGTCGAAGCGGCGGTCGTCGGTTTCCCTCACGACATCAAGGGAGAAGCTATCTATGTCTATGTTTCGGCTATCAGCGGGGTTGATACCACTGACGAGACCACGGCTGAACTGCGTGCCCATGTGCGCAAGGTTCTCGGGCCGGTGGCGACACCTGACCTGATACAGTGGACCAGCGGGCTGCCGAAAACCCGCTCCGGAAAAATCATGCGCCGTATCCTGCGCAAGATCGCGCATAATGATTTTGATCAGCTGGGTGACACCTCGACGCTGGCCGAGCCCGGTGTGGTCGATGCCTTGATCGAGGGTCGCCTGAACCGTTAACCGTTCATGCAGTAGATAACAGGGATTTTGCTACAAGCATGGGTGATACGGACGATAGATTGGGCTATGATATGGCTTTTAAGAGCGAGAGCACCTCGATGTATCATTTCCACGTGGCGGACGATCACCCGTTGTTCCGTAACGCCATCCTCGAAGTCATAAAACGGCATTACCCCGATTCTGACGTTGGCCAGTCGATGGACCTGGATAGCGCGATACGCGACCTGGAAAAGAACGATGAGACCGACCTGTTGCTGTTGGACCTGCATATGCCCGGCAGTCAGGACCTGTTCGGTCTGATCATGGTGCGTGAGAAATTCCCCAGTATCCCGGTGGCGATCATCTCCGCAGACGAAGATGCCGATACCATCAATCGTGCCATGGGGCATGGCGCCTGCGGTTACATTCCCAAGTCCTGCTCACCACAGACGATCTATGATGCGATACACACCATGCTCAATGGTGATCGCTGGGTGCCGGATGATCTTCGCAACAGCCTGACACCGGTCGATAGTGAAGAGAAAGACCTGGCGGCCAAGATCGCCACGCTTACGCCGCAGCAGTACCGTGTGCTCTGTTATCTTCGTGAAGGCTGGTTGAACAAACAGATCGGTTATGAGCTGGGGATCACGGAAGCGACGATCAAGGCACATATCACCGCGATCTTTCGCAAGTTAGGGATATCAAACCGTACCCAGGCGGTAATCATGCTCAGCAAGATGTCGCTCAAGGATGATACTATTAGCTGATCGTTAGCGCGCACCCCCGGTATACCTGCCTGCAGGATCGTGAGATATATTTAGATGATCGGACTTTCCGGCCTGGGTGAAGGGATCAGCTCCGGTGAATGTTCTTCCTGGAACTCATCGACCTTGGCTTCAATCTCTTCGATGTCTTCAAAGCGTGCGATATGGTAAAGCGCGTCCCCTTCGTTGACTAATGGCAGGTTGGTCTTGCCGATGACGATACCACTATACTGAGCTTGTACATTCGCTTCGGTCTCACCAAAAGGGTCGGCGACGACACCCAGCAAGGTGTTTTTCTTGACCCTGGCACCCAGCGGGATCATGGCCCTGAGGATGCCGCTATCTGGTGCCCTTACCCAGTAGCTGGAGCGGGCTACGACCGGTTCGATCTGTTTTTTACGTGTGCTGCGGCTGGGGGGTAGCATCTCCAGTTCACGCATCACGTTGATGATACCTTTTACCCCGGCGCGGATCGAGACCTCATCAAATCGAAGCGCTTCACCTGCTTCGTATAACAGCATCGGTATACCATACTCTGAAGCGGACTCTCTTAATGAGCCGTCTCTGAGGTTGGACGAGATGATGACCGGTGCATTGAATGACCTGGCCAGTCTCTCTGTTTCCTCGTCATCGAGGTTGGCCCGGATCTGGGGCAAGTTGTCACGGTGAAGTGCGCCGGTGTGGAGATCTATGCCATGGGTACTCTTTTCGACGATCTCTTTCATGAACGTGTTGGCAAGCCTGGCCGCCAGCGAGCCTTTTTCAGACCCGGGGAACGAGCGGTTCAGGTCGCGTCTGTCAGGCAGGTAACGAGAGTGGTTGATCAGGCCGTGAACATTTACGATGGGAATGGCGATGATCGTTCCGTGCAGACGCTTGAGTGCAGGCAGTTTTAAAAAACGACGGATTATCTCTACGCCGTTGATCTCATCGCCATGGATAGCGGCACTGATGAATAGGCGAGGTCCTGCTTTTTTGCCACTGACCACATGTACCGGTACCGTCAAGGGGGTATGGGTATATAGACGACCGGTCGGTAGATCTATCGAGACACGTGTGCCCGGCTTGACGGTAATACCATTGATGGTCAGAGGCTGGTTTGTCATTTCAGGTTAACCTTTCCCCCGGGTGCGGGTTTTATGAGGTTTTGCGTTCTTCTCGATAAATTCGATGATCAACCCGGCAATATCTTTACCGGTGGAACTCTCGATGCCCTCCAGCCCAGGGGAAGAGTTAACTTCCATGATCAGTGGGCCGCGTTCAGAACGCAACAGATCTACACCGGCAACGTTCAGTCCCATGACCTTTGCTGCTTTCACGGCAGTGGCCCGTTCCGTGGGTGTTATTTTTATCAGTGATGAAGAGCCGCCACGGTGAAGATTGGAGCGAAATTCTCCTGGCTGCGCCTGCCTTTTCATCGCGGCAACAACTTTGTCGCCGACCACGAGGCAACGTATGTCAGAACCGCCCGCTTCCTTGATGTACTCCTGGACGAGGATGTTGGCCTTCAGTCCCATGAATGCTTCGAGAACACTTTCAGCCGCTTTTTTCGTCTCGGCCAGTACCACGCCAATCCCCTGTGTGCCTTCGAGCAATTTGATGACCAGTGGAGCGCCACCGACCATCTTTATCAGGTCCTGGATATCATCGGGGTTGTTTGCAAAACCGGTATTCGGCATACCGAGACCCCTGCGTGAGAGCAGCTGCAAAGAACGCAGCTTGTC
>CBDUKK010000177.1:0-4673 GCA_965367795.1 uncultured Gammaproteobacteria bacterium | reverse complement strand
GCGTGCGATCATACACAATGCCTCTGACTGGTTGGCAGATAAAGCAGAACTGCCGAGTGCTGAGATCATGCGACGCATGATGCGGGTCCATGTCAGCGCCCCCTACCAGATCAACCTGGCACTGGAACCTCTACTCGAGGCCAGCGAGGCCGGTCACGCGGATATCATTCATGTCGGAGATTATGTCAGCAGTCGGGGCAGTAAAAAACATATCGCCTACGCTGCGAGCAAAGCAGCGCAGGACAACCTGACGCAATCCTTTGCAGCGAAACTGGCACCCAGGATCAAGGTCAATAGCCTGGCACCGGCCCTGGTGCTGTTCAACCCCGATGATGATGAAGCGTATCGACGCAAAGCCCTTGATAAGAGTCTCATGCAGTGCGAGGCTGGCCTCGATGAATTCCAGCACGCGATCGATTACCTGCTGCAAAGTCATTATGTCACCGGTCGGGTACTGCCTATGGATGGTGGACGTCATCTACGATAAGCGGCAGGCCTGATATTCTAAAAACAGTAAAAACACCGATCCTTTTTAATGTTGTAATAACCATCAGTTCTAATTAACGGAAAAAATAATGACTACATCAAAGACAATAAATGCATATGCCGTACGCGAAGCTGGCGGACAATTTGAAGCATTCAGCTATGAAGTCGGCGAACTTCAGCCCAATGAGGTGGAGATCGACGTTCTCCACTGCGGTATATGCCACAGCGACCTGAGCATGGTCGACAATGAGTGGGGCATCTCGCAATACCCACTCGTCGCCGGTCACGAGATAATTGGAAAGGTTGCGGCCAGGGGGAGTAATGTGCAGAACCTGGAGGAGGGGATGACCGTTGGACTGGGTTGGCACAGTGGTTATTGCGGCCATTGCCATTCCTGCAAAACGGGAGATCAGAACCTTTGCCAGACTGCCCAGGGTACCATCGTTGCTCACCATGGCGGTTTTGCAGATAAAGTTCGCGCAGAGGCTGCCAGCGTCATTGAGATTCCTGAGGGCATCGACCTGGCGTCTGCCGGCCCACTGCTGTGTGGCGGCATCACTGTGTTCAACCCGCTTGTGCAATTCGACGTGAAGTCCACCGATAAGGTGGCTGTCATCGGCATCGGCGGCTTAGGTCATATCGCTCTGCAATTTCTTAATGCCTGGGGTTGCGAGGTGACTGCTTTTACCTCGAGCGAAGCAAAGCGCCAGCAGGCGATAGGCCTCGGCGCGCACAGGACATTAAACTCTAGAGATGCGTCAGAAATCGAAGCCGCTGCGGGCAGCTTCGATTTTATTATCTCCACGGTCAACGTAAAGCTGGACTGGAACCTGTATGTCAATACGCTAAAACCCCGTGGCCGCCTGCATTTCGTCGGAGCCACGCTAGAACCGCTCGATCTGGGTGTTTTCCCCTTGATCATGGGGCAGCGATCGATATCCGGGTCACCAGTAGGAAGTCCTGCAACGATAGACGCGATGCTGGCTTTTGCTAAATTGCACCAGGTTAAACCACAGGTTGAGATGTATCCGATGAGCAAGATCAATGCCGCCTTTGATCATTTGAAATCCGGTAAAGCAAAATACAGGATCGTGTTGTCAAACGAATAGCTGGTAATATTTGTCCGGGGTCAGAGAATATTCTCTGACCCCGGAATACTCGTTTTTTATATCTGTGTCAGTGTTACCAAGGTCGTTTTATGGCCAGGTATAAACTGAATGGTCTGTTTGTTTTTATTGTCTCAGTCGGTTCTTGCGCAAGACATGAATTAAAGGGGACGTAACTATTAAAAGTGCGTAAAGTAAGAAAACAGTTATATCTCCTTTTCAGGACTCCGCTTTAACTAAATAATTATGATCCCCTGGACAACATTAGGCACAGCCAGCATTCCCAATAACGGTGGTGAACTAAGGCTATCTCAGCGCGGCGATGATTTTTCTATCCATCTGAAGGGTGTGCGTGGAGAGTTAATGAACAGTCGGACGTATAGTTCCGAGCTAGCCCTGGCTGAGCTGGGTTGCGCGCATATCCAGGGGAAGGAGAATGCTAAGGTGCTAGTCGGAGGCCTGGGCATGGGCTTCACCCTGGCCGCAGCACTGAAGGCAGTATCAACAAGTTCGCTGGTGGTTGTTGCTGAACTGGTGCCCGAGGTTATCGAGTGGAATAAAGGCCCGTTGGGCGGATGTGCGGGCAGACCGCTGGATGATGATCGGGTTCAGGTACATGTGGGTGATGTAGCTGAACTTTTTTATACCAGCCAAGCCACTTATGATGCTATTTTATTAGATGTTGATAACGGCCCCGAGGGCTTTACCCACACAGACAATAACAATCTGTATTCAACGGAAAGTTTACAGGCGATACGACAAACACTTCGTCCAGGCGGCGTGCTGGCTATATGGTCAGCCTGGCATGATCCGGAATTCACCCGGCAACTGAAAAAGGCTGGCTTTAAGGTGGAAACTAAAACTGTCAGGGCGCATAAAGGTAAAGGCAGTCGTCATACTATTTATCTGGCCGTGAAAATATAGCAGCTGAGTAAGGCGGAAGGGTGGTACATCCGCGCTATATCTGGCGATAACTGGTGGTACTAATCAATAGAGTCCGCCCCTATTGGCTGACTAAAGTGTAAAATGCGTTATGAGATTTCCTAAACGCATCCAGCCACTTATCGATGATGGACTGGTGGATGAAGTGATCAGCCAGTTGATGAGCGGTAAAGAAGCCACAATCTATGTCGTGCGCTGCGGAGCCGAGATTCGCTGTGCCAAAGTATACAAAGAGGTCAATCAGCGCAGCTTTAAAAAAGCTGTGGAGTACCGGGAAGGTCGCAAGGGCCGTAATAGCCGTCGCGCCCGCGCCATGGAGAAAGGCTCTAGATTTGGCCGTAATCAGCAGGAACAAGCCTGGCAGAATGCCGAAGTCGACGCACTCTATCGTCTGGCTAATGCAGGCGTACGTGTGCCAAAACCCTACGGTTGTTTTGATGGGGTATTGCTGATGGAGTTGATCACCAATGATGAAGGCCATGTGGCGCCACGCCTGAATGATGTATCTATGACCACCGAACTCGCACTGGAGGATCACGCCGTTGTCATGAACTACGTGATGCGCATGCTCTGTGCTGGCATCGTGCACGGCGATCTGTCTGAATTTAATGTGCTGGTCGATGACTATGGTCCGGTGATTATTGACCTGCCCCAGGCAGTGGATGCAGCGGGTAATAACAATGCGAAGGCAATGCTGGAACGCGACGTGTACAACATGACGACCTATTATGGCCAGTACGCCCCGGAACTGCTCGACAGTAAGTACGCCCAGGAGATCTGGGCACTATTTGAAGACGGTGAATTACATCCAGAAGTCGAGCTAACAGGGCGTTTCGAGGAAAGTGAGGAAGCTGCTGATGTGGATGTGGTAATGCAGGAAATTAAAGCAGCATATGCCGAAGAGCAAGAGCGTCAGGAACGCATACGTGAAGCGGCAGGGTTGGCATAAATAAGCAGGATCAGAGCACAATCTTCGCTAATATAAGAAAAACTTGTGCTCTAACCCTAATATGTCTCTATCCCATTATTTTTAATATCAGTGAAGATGAGTATCGCTCACCGTCCATCCTGATAACCAGCTTGTATGTGGTAGCCTTTACATAGCATGCACCAACTGCTCAATTTTTTTTCGGCCTTCTCTGTACAGCTCGTAATGCTGTTGTTGGTGAGTGCATGTAGTAACCCGAAATATCAGACGCGAGCAGATTCGGTTCTTTCTGACAGCAGGTTGACTGACAGCTCAGTCGTTTTATCAGACGGGTATGTGTTACCGATTAAGACATGGCCTGCAAAAGAGAACTCTGCAGCCGTGGTTCTTGGCGTGCATGGTTTTAATGATTACAGCAACGCCTTCGATTCTGCCGCGCACATATTCGCAGATAATTTGATAACGACTTACGCCATTGATCAGCGCGGTTTCGGTGCAACTGAGCAGCATGGCATCTGGGCTGGGTCCGCTACCCTGCAATCTGATCTCGTAGAGACTGTCACTTTACTGTGTGAGAAACACGCGGGCTTGCCATTGTTCCTGCTCGGCGAGAGTATGGGGGGTGCTGTCATAATAAGTGCTGTGCAGCAGATCGAGCAGACCTGCGTACAGGGTGTGATACTGTCTGCCCCGGCCGTATGGGGCTGGCAGACTATGCCCTGGTGGCAAACAGTGCCACTGAGGCTGTTCGCGCATACTATACCCGCAGTCACAGTAAGCGGTGAAGGGCTGGACATACACCCCTCGGACAATGATGAGATGCTACGTGCATTAGGCAGTGACCCGCTGATCATCAAAGAGACACGCATCGACGCGATCTACGGTCTTACTGACTTGATGGAAGCCGCCATGG
Organism: uncultured Gammaproteobacteria bacterium; assembly: GCA_965367795.1. Classification (GTDB taxonomy): domain Bacteria; phylum Pseudomonadota; class Gammaproteobacteria; order SZUA-229; family SZUA-229. The sequence continues at coordinate 298 of CBDUKK010000177.1, read as the reverse complement.
TGAACAGCGGGGCGCTGAAAGTGCCAGCACTCATACTGTACGGCGAACACGATGAGATCATCCCACCGGCAGCGATCTGCCAGATGGTCGATATTCTGCCGGATAGAGCCGTATCAAACTGGCGTATGATTCTCTACCCTGACGGCTATCACATGTTGACGCGTGATTTGCAGGCTGCGGTTGTGCTCCGGGATATGATGACATGGATGCGTAATCAAAAAGACAGGTTGCCTTCAGGTCATGAGATTACTCGGCATGACTCCCGGTTATTGGCGCTGAGTGAATGCGATTAACTGCA
>CBDUKK010000176.1:0-4707 GCA_965367795.1 uncultured Gammaproteobacteria bacterium | reverse complement strand
ATGGCGCCATCATGTTCATCCCTGCCGAGGCAGTGTTTGCCGAGATCCATGCGCACCAGCCGCAACTGGTCGATGAGGCGCAGCGTGCGCGTGTCTGGATGGTTTCGCCGACGACCCTGATGGCGGTGTTGACCACGGCACGTGCGGTGTTGAAGGATTCGGCCACCCGCAAACAGGTACATGTCATACAGGACCACCTGGTCAGCCTGGCTAAAGACTTTGACCGCTTCAGGGTGCGCATGAATAATCTCTCAAAACATATACAGCAGGCAAACAAAGATGTTGCAGATGTCCATATATCGGCGACCAAGATCAGCAGCCGCTTTGAGAAGATTGAAAGAGTCGAGTTGAAAGAGGAAGATATCGAGCTACTCGATTCAGATACCGATTTAGACACCGACAGTTAATACAGAGAACGACAGATGACAGACTCATTCGCACCGGCATCACGTGCCATTATCATAACTGCAGCACTGATTATCATCATCGCAGGGATGAAGCAGGCAGCATCGCTATTAGTACCATTTCTGTTATCGATATTTATCGCGGTTATCAGTTTTCCATTGATGAGTCGCCTGCAACAGAGCGGTTTTTCCAAAGGCCTGTCCCTGACCATGGTAATGCTGCTCGTGATATCTATCGGCATCGGTTTGACTGTGCTGGTCGGCAGCTCACTGACCGATTTCAGCCGGTCCTTACCGGACTACCAGCAGAAGATTACTGCTGAATGGGGTCAGGCGATCGTATGGCTGCAAGATCATGGTATCTCGGTCGCTGACAAGTTGAAGGCGATTGCAGACCCTGCTGCTGCCATGGGACTGATCTCATCGATATTAAAAGGCTTCGGCAATGTCCTGACAAATTCATTTTTGATCATATTAACCGTGGTTTTTTTATTGATGGAAGCCGCTGGAGTAACACAGAAGATCATACGGATGCGTGAGCAGACAAAAGAGGAGTCGGATGAAGAAGATTTTTCACAGGTTTTTGTAGACAAGCTTCGTGAATACATGAGCATGAAGACCATCATCAGCATGATCACCGGCATTATCATCTGGCTCGCCATGTGGCTGATCGGTCTCGATTTTCCGGTCCTATGGGGGGTACTGGCATTCATGCTCAATTACGTCCCCAATATCGGCTCCATCATCGCAGCCGTGCCTGCCGTCATGCTGGCACTGGTGCAACTGGGGTTTTCATCTGCCCTGCTGGTAATGGCGGTCTATGTAGCGACCAATGTGTTGATTGGCAGTGTTATCGAACCCCGGTATATGGGCAAAGGTTTGGGTCTGTCGACCCTGGTGGTATTCGTCTCACTGGTCTTCTGGGGCTGGGTGCTGGGCTCAGTAGGTATGTTGCTATCGGTCCCGCTGACTATCACCGTTAAACTCGCCCTGGACTGTAAGCCTGAAACAAAATGGCTGGGCCACCTGCTGGGCCCTGTTGACGATTAATCTTTAGATGAAACGAAAGATAGCCGGTTTTCACCAGGATGAGATGAAACACTGGGTCGCCGATCTGGATTGCGGGCACAGCCGGCATGTACGGCATGATCCGCCATGGCAGTTGCGCCCCTGGGTTATGACGGAACAGGGAAGGTCAGAAAAAATCGGTTTTGAGCTGGATTGTATCGAGTGTAATAAAGCGCAGCGTTAAAACTCGTCCATCTCGATAAAAGCGACCGCCATTCCTTCTTCGCTATGACGCACGATGATGGCGTCTTTTTCGGTATCGGAAAAATTGTCCAGGGGATTCTTGAACCGTATATTGACCATCTCGCCCATCGGGTAGTGTTCGATGTCGTGCAGACGCACAAACAGGCCGCCTTTACTCATATCACGCGTGATCACCGTGCGTACGTCATCCTCCAGGAAGCGAAGCTCGACTTCTATCTGTATTTCCTTACGCGGAAATCGGCGTAGGTTCTCACTCATCAAGTTACCTGTTATGTCTAAATCATTAACATAATGATAGACCCAAGCGCTGAAATTACTAGATTTTTATGGCATTAATGTTAAATTGAGGAGAATTAAAAGCGGATCAATAAATTATTCTGTCATGAGAAATCTGAATCAAACGTTTTATACTTTTCTGCTGCTGGTCGCCTTTACCGCGACATCCTATGCATCTGACATAGAACGTGAGAAGCGTATGGCAGATCAGATCGTCGATGCTATCGTCGATGGAGATGCTGTTTATCTACAGTCAGCTGATAAAGAATTTCTGTCAATATATACCGAGGCCGACGATTCAGCCAAAGGGGTGGCAATCATTCTTCATGGTCGTGGATTCCACCCTGACTGGCAGGATGTGATTAATCCGCTGCGGGTGGGGCTCGCTGAAGCTGGCTGGAATACCTTATCGGTACAGATGCCGGTGCTGGAAAAGCAGGCGAAGTATTACGATTACCTGCCGCTGTTCCCGCAAGCGATACCCCGGATCGAGGCTGCTATCGCTTTTGCGCGTGAACAGATAGAGCAGGCCGGTACTGAAAATAAGGTGGTGTTGATCGCGCATAGCTGTGGTGCACATATGGCGATGACATGGGCGGATGTCGACTCTTTCGAAGCCATCGATGCTTATGTCGGTATCGGCATGGGAGCTACCGATTATAAACAGCCGATGAAGCGGCCGTTCCCGCTGGCAAAGATCAAGGTGCCGGTGCTGGACGTATATGCCGCCAATGATTTTCCTGCTGTCAAGAAGATGGCAGCGGCCCGCTGGCAAAGTATCGAGCAGGCGGGCAACAGTAGATCCGAGCAGGTCATCATTCCCGATGCCGATCACTATTACACGGACCGGGGAGATGCGCTGACATCGGTGATCAGTGAGTGGCTGGATAGGCTTTGATCCTGCTTTCCACTGTCATGGCCGCTGAATAAACAGGAAGTAATTCATGGATAAAAACAAGGTGGTCAGGGCGGACGGCAGACCGGCGGCAGGGCAGTTTGAGCTATTGACCCAGAGACGCTTCTTGCCGTTTTTTGTTACGCAGTTTTTCGGCGCCTTCAATGATAACGTCTTCAAGAATGCCTTGATCATCATGATCGCATTCCAGGGTGCCCAGTTTGTCGATACCGATGCCGACCTGTTGATCAATATCTCGGCAGCGCTTTTTATCCTGCCTTTCTTTCTTTTCTCTGCCACTGCCGGTCAGTGGATCGATAAATATGAAAAGTCGAGATCTATCAGGGTGATCAAGCTTATCGAGGTGTTGATCATGCTCACCGCGGCCTATGCTTTTATACAGGGCCAGCTCTTGGTGCTTATCGCCTTGCTGTTTTTGATGGGCACCCAGTCGGCATTTTTTGGTCCGGCAAAATATAGTTACATCCCGCAGCACCTGAAAACGACGGAGCTGGTCGAAGGCAATGCGTGGGTACAGATGGGGACGTTTGTCGCCATCCTGATAGGTACCATCCTTGGCGGTGTATTGATCGCGCAGGACCAGGGCAGGCATTACGTGGCATATGCGATCGTGTGTTTTGCGATCATGGGTTACCTGTCCAGCAGGTTTATACCTGTTACGCCTTCACTGAATGAAGATCTGAAGATCAACTGGAATTTTTTTAACGAGACATATCGTAATTTTATATTCCTGAAGAGCAACCGGGTCGTATTCCTCTCGGTACTTGGCGTCTCGTGGTTCTGGTTTCTGGGTGCTACCTACCTGGTGCAGTTGCCTAACTATACCAAGACCACCCTGGGCGGTAATGAACAGGTCGTCACCTTCCTGCTGACATTGTTCACCCTGGGTATAGGTGTCGGCTCCATGTTGTGTAACTGGCTGTCGGGCAAGAAAGTAGAGATAGGCCTGGTGCCATTCGGGTCTATCGGTTTGACGCTGTTCGGCATAGATCTGTATTTCTCACAGCCTGATGTCGTTCCGGCAGTAAGCATAGGCCTGAAAGAGTTTTTCTCAAATGGGCATTTTCGACTGATAGCCGATGTGGTGCTGATCGGGTTTTTTGGCGGTTTATATATCGTGCCGCTGATGTCCCTGGTGCAGCAGCGTTCCGAACAGGAGCATATGTCCAGGGTTATCGCCGGTAACAACATCATCAACTCGCTGATGATGGTGTTGTCAGCGGTGGTCGCTATAGCCGTGTTGTCATCCGGTTATTCTATCGCGCAGCTGTTTTTACTGGTCGCGGTTTTCAATGCAGTGGTCGCTATCTATATCTATTCCCTGGTACCCGAATTCTTCATGCGTTTCCTGGTGTGGCTGCTCATCCACAGTGTCTACCACGTGAAGACGAAACAACTGGACAAGGTGCCGGATGAAGGCGCAGCAGTGCTGGTCTGCAACCACGTCAGTTATGTTGACGCGCTTATCATAGCCGGCTGCATCAGGCGGCCGGTACGTTTCGTGATGTATCACAAGATCTATCATTTACCGGTACTGCATTTTATTTTTAAGACAGCGAAAACCATACCGATTGCCGGCAAGTATGAAGATGAAGCCTTATTGAAAAAGGCTTTCGATGACATCGACCAGGCCCTGGCCGATGGCGACCTGGTCTGCATATTCCCGGAAGGAAAATTAACCGTAAACGGTGAGATGAATACTTTCAGGGACGGTGTCGAGAGAATCATACAGCGACGGCCGGTGCCAGTGGTGCCGATGGCATTGCAGGGGTTGTGGGGCAGTGCTTTCAGCCGGCAGCGATCGAATATTTTTTATCGCCTGTTCAAGGGTTTCAAATC
>CBDUKK010000175.1:0-4708 GCA_965367795.1 uncultured Gammaproteobacteria bacterium | reverse complement strand
GAATCAGCCGCCTGTTCGTAATCCACGCCTTCAGAACTGACCGATGACTTCAATTTGTCCTGATTCACCGAATCTGATGCTTTTTCTTTATCGACCGAGTCGGCCAGTTTCCCATAATCCACTGCCATCGCAGGTGAACTAACGGCTAATCCAAGTGTTAACGACGCGGCCAGGGCCAATATTTTTGCTTTCATTATTAATTCCTGAAAAATGTATAGAGATCGGATTTTATCAAAGGCTGAATCAAACTATAACGTCTATTTCATATTTCATTTCCAATACCATTTGAAACACATATTAAATTTTTAAGCTTATGCGTATAATTTACTTTTTTAAACTTATGACTTTTCACTATGGCTCAATACGTATACACGATGAACGGCGTCGGCAAGGTCGTTCCACCGAAGAAGGTTATCCTTAAAGATATCAGTTTAAATTTTTTCCCTGGCGCCAAGATCGGTGTACTTGGTTACAACGGTGCCGGTAAATCGACCCTGCTTCGCATCATGGCTGGTGTCGATACCGACTTTATCGGTGAAGCCCGGCCGGCGCCGGGGCTGCGAGTCGGTTACCTGCCTCAGGAACCACAGCTCGACGAGAGCAAGGATGTACGCGGTAATGTAGAACAAGGTCTAAGCACGATAATCGAAGCACAGAAGAGGCTTGAAGAAGTTTATGCCGCCTATGCAGAACCCGACGCCGATTTCGATGCCCTGGCCAGTGAACAGGCGACCCTTGAAAACATCATCCAGGCGGCAGATGCCCACAACCTTGAAAACAAGCTCGAAGTAGCTGCAGATGCATTGCGTTTACCGCCCTGGGATGCCGACGTCAGCAAACTCTCTGGTGGTGAACGACGCCGGGTAGCATTGTGCCGCCTGTTACTATCAGCACCTGATATGTTGATACTGGATGAGCCTACCAACCACCTGGATGCAGAATCTGTCGCCTGGCTGGAGCGTTTCCTCAAGGAGTATACCGGCACCGTCGTAGCGGTAACCCATGACCGTTACTTCCTGGATAATGTCGCCGGCTGGATCCTGGAACTGGACCGTGGCCATGGCATTCCATGGGAAGGTAACTATTCGTCATGGCTGGAACAGAAAGAAGCGCGTCTTGCCACGGAAGAGAAAAAGGAAGCCAGTCGGCAGAAAACGATCAAGGCCGAACTGGAATGGGTACGCTCGAATCCTAAAGCACGCCAGGCCAAAAGCAAGGCTCGCATGCAGCGCTTCGAGGAACTTTCCTCTTCGGAATATCAAAAACGTTCCGAAACGCAGTCACTATACATTCCACCCGGTCCACGTCTGGGGGAACTGGTGATCGAAGCGAAAAACATCAGCAAAAAATTTGCTGACAAACTACTCTATGAAGATCTCAGCTTCAACCTGCCACGTGGTGGCATCGTCGGCATCATCGGTGCTAACGGTGCAGGTAAAACCACCCTGTTCCGTCTGATCACCGGTGAAGAAAAGCCTGACTCGGGTGAATTCAAGATAGGTGAAACAGTGCAGATTGCTTATGTAGATCAATCACGTGATGACCTGGAAGGCAATAAGACGGTATGGGAAGAGATCTCGGACGGGCTGGATAACATCACCATCGGCAACTACACCGTGCCGTCTCGCGGTTATGTCAGCCGATTCAATTTCAAGGGGGAAGACCAGCAGAAATTCGTCAAAGACCTTTCAGGTGGCGAGCGTAACCGCCTGCACCTGGCCAAACTCCTGAAGAGTGGCGGCAACCTGTTATTGCTCGACGAACCGACCAATGACCTCGATGTGGAAACATTGCGAGCACTGGAGGAAGCGATCCTTGACTTCCCCGGCTGCGTCGTCGTCATCTCGCATGACCGCTGGTTCCTCGATCGCATCGCAACACACATGCTCGCCTTTGAAGGTGACAGTAAAGTGACCTGGTTCGAGGGCAACTTTACTGAATATGAAGCAGACCGCGTCAAGCGATTAGGTGAAGAAGCGGTGATCAACCCGCATCGTATCAAGTTTAAAAAGATCAGTTGATATAGACAGGATAGCCAAGTATGAGCCCGGCGATATCGCCAGATGGCTGCTAGAACAATGTGTAGATGAAGGGAGCCACAGATGAACCCGGCCCTATTACCAGCAGCGCCCCCAATAGTGACATAACCAGAACGATCGGTAATAGCCAGTATTTTTTTCTGGCCTTCATAAACTGCCATAAATCAGTAATAAATTCCCACATCAGAAAGGTTTCTCCAGATCTTCCGGCTCTATATTGTCGCTAATCACATAATAACTTTCCGCTGAACTATCCAGTTTTCTGTGCAGCGGATCATTACCCAAAAGACGCATTATCAAACCGACCGGTGTGATTAAAGTAAAGTAGATTATAGACAATATCAACGGTGTCATAAACCTGCCCATCATCAAGCCAAACAGCATCCAGCCTTTATATATCGGCCTCAAGGTCACAGGAAGAAGCAAACCCCATATTATCCACAGTGCTGAAACAGCCATGATATCTATAGCAGGCTTCGAATCAGTTAACCATGGAAAAAACCAGCCAAATATCAATGAAACAGCAACACCGGTACTGATCGCAAACCGGCGCAGTTCTCCAGGCAACAACTCGACAGCAGAATCTTGCTGTTTGTCATTTGTTTTCCTGTGATCCAGTTTATCCATTAAGGTATCGGGCTGATCATCTTTTAGCAGCACGAACGAACCGATAGCTAGAACGTCCATACCTGTATTAATAAAACAGGCTAACGCATCATCGGGTGATTCAACGATAGGCTCCCCTCTCACATTAAAAGATGTATTGATCAGTATCGGACAATGTGTGAGAGCATAAAACTTCGACAGCAATCTAAAAAACATAGGGTTCGATTCGTCTGATACAGACTGAACACGTGCAGTATTGTCCACATGTGTGATTGATGGCACCTGTGACCTGATTATTTTCAACTTATCCAGACCCTGCACCTTTACATCCTGATCAACATCGAAACATTTATCGTTATTCAGCTGCGTAACGAACAGCATGTAAGGGCTTTTAACGTTCATCTCGAACCATTCAGATAATTTATCTACTAATATAGAAGGGGCAAACGGTCTGAATGACTCTCGGCTTTTTATTTTAATATTGATTATTGACTGCATGTCCTTACTGCGCGGATCACCCAGGATTGAACGGCTGCCAAGAGCACGAGGTCCGAATTCCATCTTCCCCTGAAACCAGCCGACGACCTTCTCATCATTCAGGTATCCTGAGACGATGTTGAGCAAGTCATCAGTTTCATACTTTTTATAAAATGCACCCGCCGATGACAGTACGTTTTCTATTTCGCTATCAGAATATTGCGTGCCTAACAGTGCACCCTGCATACGGTCCTGTTGCGAGATTATTTTTTGCTTGTTTAAATACTGGTGCCAGACGAGATATGCCGCACCAAGAGCTCCGCCTGCATCACCAGCCGCTGGCTGCACCCAGATGTTTTTGAAGATATTTTCATCCAGTAAACGTCCGTTAGCTACGCAGTTCAACGCAACACCACCTGCCAGACACAGGTTTTCGACTCCCGTTTCCAGCTGCAGCTTTTTCGCCAGCCGTAATACGACATCCTCGGTCACGACCTGGATCGATTTTGCGATATCCATATCCCTTTGCCTTATATCAGACTCTGGTTTGCGTGGAGCAGCACCGAATAGATCGTGAAATTTCTTGCTCGTCATGGTCAGACCCGAAGCAAAATTAAAGAACGACATATCCAGACGAAAACTGCCATCTTCTTTTAGATCTATAAGGTTATCTAGAATCAGGTCAACATACTTAGCCTCACCGTATGGTGCCAGGCCCATCAGTTTATATTCACCGGAATTCACCCTGAAACCTGTGTAGTATGTGAAAGCCGAGTATAGTAGTCCTATAGAGTGCGGAAAATTAATCTGCCATATCGGACTTAGATCTTTACCTTCTGCCAGCCATGCCGTTGTAGTCGCCCATTCACCAACACCATCCAGACATAAGACAGCCGCTTTTTCATAGGGACTGGCATAATATGCCGAAGCAGCATGTGCCTGATGGTGGGTACTGAATAATAATGCCGGCAAATCTGATGCATCGCATTCACCGATAGCTGACAGCTGCTCACGCAGCACTTTTTTCAAGTAAAGTTTTTCTTTCAGCCATACCGGCATAGCCTTGATGAATGCAGGCAGACCAAAAGGTGCTGTTGCAAGATGCGTTTCCAGTAGCCGCTCAAATTTCAACAGAGGTTTGTCATAAAAAACGATATGATCGATATCAGAGAATGAGATACCGGCTTGCCTGATGCAGAACTGGATCGAATTCTCCGGAAATGCGGCATCATGGCGTATACGGGTAAACCGCTCTTCCTGTGCAGCGGCAATAATTTCACCGTCTAACAACAACGCAGCTGCGCTATCATGGTAATACGCGGACAATCCTAATATATACGTCATCGCATTATCAATTTAATAGATCTGTTCGACCAGGTAATCAGCAACATACTGATGACCTAAAGGTGTCAGATGGCCTTCGTTTGGATAGTACAGGTCATTTACACCGTTAACATGTAGGTCTCTTAGATGAGTCGCAATATCCAAGACCGCTATCGATGAAACTGAAGTTAATGAAGATATGATATTGTTACGAAAATATTCCTGATATTGAGCCGACAAACCACCTGGCTGCTCGACGTAGG
>CBDUKK010000174.1:0-4717 GCA_965367795.1 uncultured Gammaproteobacteria bacterium | reverse complement strand
ACCTCAAGCTCGATCGATTCGGTTTCAAGTTCATCGCGAGTGAACAGCTCTGTGCCCGGATGCGATGCGGTGGCGCTGCCGCAGATCACGCCAAAACGTAACATCTGTTGTGGTGTCTGTTTTTTCAGGGCAGTAGCAATCAACCCTGACACCAGGGAGTCGCCGCAGCCGACGGTAGACTGCTTATGTATCCTTGGTGCTTCGCAGTGATAGCTGTTGTCTGCATCGAGTAACACTGCACCCTTATCGCCCAGGGTTACGCAAACATATTCCACACCCTGCTGCTGGATTCCTCGTGCCACTTCTGCGACCTGTTCCCTGGTGTCCATGCGGCGCTTCATGGTTATTTCCAGTACGTAATGGTTTAATCTAACCATCCAGGGTTTTGCCTGCAGCGCCTGCTGTAAAGGATCGCCATGTGCATCCACCACGGCTTTGCCGCCTTTCTGGTTGATGCGTTCGATCAGTTTACGGTAGGTATTTTCGGGTGCACCCGGTGGGAGTAGTCCACTCAACACGGCGATGCCGTTATCGGCCACGTTGACAAAACAGTCACACGCGCTGGCCAGGGCATCCGCCGGGACTTCGGGACCGACGCTGGTGATCTCGAACTGCCCGGGCGGACTCTGTTGCATGATGGTGGTATTGAGACGCGTCTCGCCATCGACGCGAAATGTGTTGAGCCTGTCACCTAGGCTATCGCCGAGAAGTTTCAGCAGCAGGTCGCCACTTTCACCGGCAATGATACTGCAGCAATTGGTCTGCACACCCAGTTCGACGAGTGCGCGTGTTATGTTGATGCCATTGCCGCCCGGGTGGTACCAGGTCTGGCTGGCGCGTACCTTCTGATAGGCCAGCAACTGGGGGATCTCATAGCTGATATCGACCGAGGGGTTCAGTGCCAGCACAGATACTTGTTCGTGATTGTCTTTCATATTGTCACCGTGTTGTATTGTCATCACGTTATAGCAGGCCTTTTTTGAGGATCAGGCTGCGACCGGTCATGACCGGTGGTTGGGGTATGCCGAGTAGTTCAAGCACGGTTGGTGCGATATCTGCCAGGCCGCGGCCGATGCTGAGTTTTACCGGGCCTTCGCCCATGATGAGGAAAGGTACCGGGTATACGGTATGCTGGGTGTGCGGCCCGCCGGTATCCGGGTCGATGATCTCATCGCAGTTACCGTGGTCGGCAGTGAGCATGATGCGCCAGTCGTTTTTAAGTGCCACCTCGAATACCCGGTGGCTCTCACGATCCATCGCCTCGACGGAGCTGACGATGGCATCACGGTCTGCGGTGTGACCCACCATATCGGCATTGGCGAAATTGGCGACGATAAAGGAATACTTGCCGCTTTCGATGGCTTTTACCAGCTCGTCTGCAATCAGCGGTGCGCTCATCTCCGGCTGCATGTCATAGGTCGCGACTGCGGGTGAGGGTACGATGATGCGATCTTCCAGCGGGTAGGGAGGTTCATGGCCACCGTTGAAAAAATAGGTGACATGGGCAAATTTCTCGGTCTCGCTGCAGTGCAGTTGTGCCAGTCCAGCGTCACTGATGACTTCGGCCAGTATCTGTTCCGGCATGCGTGTTGCAAACAATACCGGCAATGGATAGGTGGCGTTGTACTCGGTCATACACACCAGTTTTTTCAGATAGATGCCAGCACGATCGAAATCCTCAAATCTTTGCAGGCCGCAGGCGGCTGTTAACTGGCGTATACGGTCGCTGCGAAAATTGAAAAACAGCACGGGTTCATCAGCATCGATGCCAGCGAAACCGTCGATGACGGTAGGCTGAATGAATTCGTCGCCTTCACCGCGGGCATGGGCCGCTTCGATGGCCTCGCGCGGTGTTCTGGCAGTGCGTCCCTGACCCAGTACCATGGCTTTCCACGCCAGTTCAGTACGCTCCCAGTTTTTAGCGCGATCCATGGCGCTGTAGCGGCCACTGACGGTGGCGATGAAGCCTCGGCCGAGGCTGTTCAGTGCGTCTTCGAGTTCTTCGAGATAAGTCAGGGCGACTTCGGGTGCGGTATCACGGCCGTCGGTGATCATGTGAATGATCGGTTCTATCTCCGTGTTACGCAGCAACGACAGGATGCCGTGCAGATGTTCGATATGTGAGTGTACGCCACCATCCGAGACCAGGCCGATAAGGTGCAGACGTTTGCTGCCATCGATCAGGGATTGCCATTCTGGCAATTGCTCGAATGTGCCGTCATAGATCGCATCGGCAATCCGGATCAGATCCTGTTCCAGCACACGGCCGGAACCTAAGGTGAGGTGGCCGACTTCGGAATTGCCGAACTGTCCATCCGGTAAACCCACCGCTCTACCGGAGGCCTGTAATACCGTGTGCGGGTTGGTGGCGAAATAGTGGTCGAGATGAGGTGTACTCGCCAGCGCCCAGGCATTGTGTGCACGGCTTGGGTTGACGCCAAAACCGTCGAAGATTGCGAGTAGAACTGGTTTCGGTTTCACGATGTATCCTTGAAAAAAAATTATGAGTTAGATTAGAACATAAATTATTTCGATGGTAGTGTTTATTTCACTAACTGACGATCAGGCATGATAGAAAATTGAAGCGAGATCAAAGGCGTGGATGCTGACAAATGACAATATGCCGCTTACTGATTGCGTATTCTCTATTTTGCTAATAATATGCGGTGGAATCAATTAGCTATCAATCATTGTCGATGCCAGATATCCAGCACAGTTTTGTAATTCCTGACAATCAAAGTATTCCGTCCCTGGTTTCGTCATTAAAGGCGTCTTTCCCTGTCCAGGAGCAGGCCGAGACGGTTTACCACAGGGTGTTCTATGACACCTTTGACTGGCGTCTGTATAAGAATGGTTCAGCACTCGAAGTGTATGACGATGGTAAGTCACAGAAGATCTACTGGCGGGCAGACAGGGATGGTAAATTAAAAATACAGCTGGGCCTGAAGAAAACTCCGCGGCTGGCAACTGATCTACCTGCTGGCGAATTTCGCCAGCAGCTGCAGTCAGTCATTACTGTCCGTGAACTTTTACCCCGTATCAAGCTAAGAATTAACCGCCATTCTTATGCTGTGCTGGATGAAAATGAAAAAATTGTGGTACGCCTTCATTTTGATGTTTACTGGTATGAGCCTTCAAGATTGCGTGCTGCCAGGGTACTGACCAGGCGTCTGACGATAAAGGCAGTCAAAGGTTACGCGAAAGATTACCAGCGGGTAGAAGCATTCTTTCAGGCCATGCCATTGCTCATGCCCATGCCGATACAGTCATCTCAGGATAACGTGATGAAGCTGGCGCTGATCGCAACTGATGTGAGCACCGATGAATATAGCACCAGCCTGATCCTTCGGCTTGACCCTGAAATACCGGCAGAACAGGTATTAAAGGAAATCATACTTCGTTTACTTGAGATCATGCGGCAGAATACCGCCGGCTGTATCAGGGGAAGAGATACGGAGTACATGCATGATTACCGTGTTGCTATAAGAAAAATACGCGTCGCCTTGAAACAGCTCAGGCAACTAGAGCCGCAAGCTGCAATTTCTGACTATATGTCTTTTTTTAAAACGCTGGGACGATTATCTAATCCGGTCAGAGATCGCGATGTGTTTCTGCGGCTGCTGGAGAATTATCAGACGCACTTCGAAGAAGAAGGCTGGCAACAGCTGCAACCTTTACGCGATTATCTCTTGTCATCGAGAGCTGTGGCGCAGAAGACACTGGTCAAAGAACTGAAATCTTCCCAGTATCGTGAAAATATGAAAAATCTGCGTCATTATCTCGAACAGGATGAAACAGAAGACGAGACACATGACAGGCCCATAAGTACGGTACGCCAACTGGCAGATGAAAAACTATGGGCGATTAACCAGTCTGTCCTGGAACAGGGGAAAACGATTAATAACAGCGATGCCGAAACGCTGCATGATCTACGCAAAACCTTCAAGCAGCTGCGCTATCTGATCGAGTTTTTTAGAGGACTATACCCGGCTGTAGAACTACGTGTGTTGAGTCAGACTTTAATCGATGTGCAGGATGACCTCGGGGAGTTCAATGACCGGCATATCCAGGCTGGTATGGTGAAAGCGTTTATCGAGCAGAGCGATAATGAAGACGCGATAAAAGCATCTGAACAGATCATGAAAATTCTTCGACAGCAGCAGGACGAAGCAGGTAAACGCTTTAAGACTAGCTATAAAGCCTATTCTTCATCGCGCAGCCAGAAAAAATTAAAGGAGATGTTCGTCGAATACTACGGGAGAAAAAATTAAGCTGTGAAAACGATCGCTATATACAATATCAAAGGTGGTGTCGGCAAGACAGCAACAGCGGTGAACCTGTCTTTCCTGGCTTCACTGGATGGTGCTAATACGCTTTTATGGGACCTGGACCCCCAGGGTGCTGCCAGTTATTACTTCAGGATAAAGGCTGAGATAGAAGGCGGCGGCAAAAAACTGATCGATGGCAGCACCGATATGGAGGATGCAGTAAAAGGTACTGATTATGAGAACCTTGATCTGTTGCCGGCGGATTTCACCTATCGCGAGATGGACAGCTTTCTGGAACAGACAAGAGATCCGGTAAACCGTTTTAACAAGTTACTGAAGCCTTTTTCAGAAGAGTATGATTATATCTTCCTGGATTGTCCGCCGAGTTTTTCTGCCTTATCAGAATGTGTTTTTGCTGCCGCAGATATACTGCTGGTGCCAACGATACC
>CBDUKK010000173.1:0-4727 GCA_965367795.1 uncultured Gammaproteobacteria bacterium | reverse complement strand
ACCGTGATAAGGGTGATATAACCGTTATCATCACTGCCACCAACCGTTTTGTAACTGCGCCGATCGCCGAAGCCTTCCGGGTCGATGACCTGATCGCAACAGACCCGGAGATCATCGATGGCAGGTACACAGGCAGGGTGGCAGGGACGCCGTGCTTTCAGGAAGGTAAGATCACTCGTCTGAATCAATGGCTAGAAAATACTTCTCATGATCTTGAGAACAGCACCTTTTACAGCGACTCTCATAACGATATTGCATTGCTGGAAGTTGTTACCAAGCCAGTAGCGATAGATCCTGATGATCAGTTAAAAGCCACAGCACTTGCGAAGAACTGGGAGATTGGAAGCTTTAGATGAGTGGCAGGTTCACTGACCGTTATACATCGTCAGAGATTATTACTTTACTCAAGTGGCTGCAGCAATCTCTGAAAAGCATGAGGTTCGATATACTGCAGCACCTCTTTCGAACTCTCATGAAGCGCTATATCAAGGCCTTTTTCCGGATACAGGAAATGCACCACGCCAGCTGACTGGACTCGGTTATCCGGTACGCCAAAACGCGCCAGTATCACCTCTTCATCGAGGTTCACAGCAGGAATGAAAGTCAGCCCGACGATGACTTCTTCGAGTACCCGGGGCATATCATTCGCCGACAAGGTATATTTTTTTGCCTTACCTGTCGCCATGTATTCGGACTTCACCGCATTGTCACGCCATCGCTTTAGATCCTGCTCGTCGATGTCAGTCTGTAATACCAGCTTTCCCGAGAGCAGGCCTGCTTTATAATGCCCATAATACATCTCGAGGCTACCTGTCTCATCGGTAGCAGCGATGATAGCCAGCTCCATATCATCGCCTAGCTTCTCGATGGCATCAGCCAGCCTGCTGTGGCCGATATGCAGGCCAAAAACCTGCGTGGAACCATCAGCTCTTATCTCGATCTGCCACGGTAAGCCCGATAATGTTTCAGGATTTCCAGACTGGTCAAGAAAAGGGTATACCGCCAGAATGATAGCCAGCAGGAAAAACAGGGTAAAAAATATCTTCACTGTATCAGCGACTTCAGTATCAGGCTTTAGGCAAAGTCACGCCCTGCTGGCCCTGGTATTTACCACCGCGGTCAGCATAAGATGTCTCACAGACTTCATCGGACTCGAAGAACAGCATCTGTGCCACTCCCTCATTTGCGTAGATCTTTGCCGGCAATGGTGTGGTGTTGGAGAATTCCAGTGTCACGTGCCCTTCCCACTCGGGCTCGAGCGGCGTCACATTGACGATGATGCCACAACGGGCATAGGTCGATTTTCCCAGGCAGACGGTTAATACATTCCTGGGTATTTTAAAATTCTCTACTGTTCGGGCCAGCGCAAATGAGTTCGGCGGGATAATACAGACATCACCGGTGAAATCGACAAAACTGTGCTCAGAAAAGTTTTTAGGGTCAACCACGGCAGAGTTGATG
Source organism: uncultured Gammaproteobacteria bacterium (assembly GCA_965367795.1). Lineage (GTDB taxonomy): Bacteria > Pseudomonadota > Gammaproteobacteria > SZUA-229 > SZUA-229. The sequence continues at coordinate 3,266 of CBDUKK010000173.1, read as the reverse complement.
TTGGTAAATATCTTGAAATGGTCTGAGCAACGGACATCGTAACCATAGCTGGATGTGCCGTATGAGATGAGCCGCTCACCCGCGTCGTTGGTTTTTACCTGCCCCGGTTCAAACGGTTCGATCATACCTTTTTCAGATTCACGACGTATCCACTTATCAGATTTTATACTCACTTTTTACCCCGGATTTTAGAGACATACAAAAACGGGGGAATTGTAGCAGACTACGCCACAGCTGGCGAAAATTAGAAACCTTGCCTTTTAGTGCTTATTGACCCAGACCGGTGGCATCGGGCAATCCAGGCAGCTGGCGATAGCACGCGTCAGTTCATATGCCTGTATCGTTACCTCGCCATCATGCGATATGCAGGCAACACAGGCCTGCAAGAAACGCTTTTTCAGCGGTGGTTTTAAAAATTCGAGCTCATCCATCGCCTCATTCAGGCTGTCCAGCGATATCAGATCTTTTGCTAACAGGCCAAATGCACTGGCACCGACTGAGCGCCTGGCCGCATCAAATGCCTGTTGAGCCTGCAGCATATCTTTGTGCTCGAGATAAGCGAGCAAGGACAGCATCAGTTCACTGGCATGTTTTGCTGAACCCAGCACGAAATATTTTGCCACCGGCTTTTTACGATGACCGTATTGATCGTCCAGGTGCTGCAGTATGACGCGCTGTATGATCCATTCTCGCAGGTCGACTTTTTTATCTGCACTGACAAGCTGCTGTATGCATTGTTTGAAACGCTGGTACTGCTCTACCGTCATCTCTCTCAGGGTAGGCAATGCCAGATCGATCAGTGTTAAAGTCTGTGTACCTGCCAGTTCTGTGACAGCGCCCTGTATCTGTTTCACATTGCTGGCGTGCAGCTCACCGATGACCTCATCCAGAACCTCGTATTGCCTGCTCTGGATAGAGGCATCCTCGTCTATCAATATTGCCAGGATCAATGCCTGCGCACCGTATGGGTTCTCTGCATGTGAGATACGCTGTTCTGGCATCTGCCTGTGCCATAGCTGCGCAGCCCGGACCTGTTCCCTGGTGACCTCGCCGATATTATCCAGTGAATTTAATGCTTCATTGATGCTGACATCGATACTCTGGCCAAGGCCAACACCTGCCGCCACACTCGCAGCGATGTTCTTCTTGCGGCTACGGTCATCCTCTCGCTGAGCGGCATCACTGTCTCGGCTCGGCCTTCTTTCATCGAAGATATATCTGCCATCCCATGCTGGCTGGATGCGCATGATGCGCTGCTTCAAAGGCGGATGCGTAGAAAAAGAAAACAGGCTGAAAGTAGTATCACCCAGTGCGAAATAAGCATGGCTGTACTCGTCGACCGCAGCAGCGAGGATGGCTGAACCGGGTATTGCGCCACCAATTTTTTTTAGCGCATTGGCGATACCCTCATCACTGCGGGTGAACTGTACCGCCGATGCATCTGCCAGGAACTCGCGCTGCCGGCTGATCAGAGATTTGATCCAGTTACCAAAGAATGTACCGGTATACCCGATGACAGCCAACGCACCTCCGATTCCCAGGATGACTAAAACAGCCTGTCCGCCGCCTTTGCTGTTACGTGATGAGCGAACATAACGCAATGATCGCAAGATCATACGACCCAGCATGCCGATCATCAAGATACCGTGTAAAACCGCTATCAACCGGATGTTCAACCGCATATCACCATTGAAGATATGGCTGAACTCGTGAGCGATAACACCCTGTAACTCATCACGATTCAACCGTTCGAGCGCCCCCTGCGTGATACCTATCACGGCATTGGTCGTCTTCCAGCCAGCGGCAAATGCATTAATACCCTGTTCGTTCAAAATATAAACCTGCGGCACCGGCGTGCCAGAAGCGATCGCCATCTCTTCTACGATATTCAGTATTTTTTTGTGTAGAGGGTCGCTGCTGCTGCGCGGTACGATGACACCACCGAGATGCTGCGCGATAACCGAGCCGCCTGATGATAGCTGGACCAGCTTAAACAGACTACCAAGTGTTATAAAAACGATAATCGCAGCAGACACCAGAATACTCAGGTTGCTATCAAACACCTGCTCTAATTCAGCGATAGAAAAAGTGAGGGTGGAAAACTGTGTGAAATATATAAATTCAAAGACCAGGATATTACTCAGCACCAGCAGACCGATAACCGCTATTACAAATAGCAGTATCAACAAGCTGGTATGACGCCGTGCAGAATCCTGTGCTTCGAAGAAATTCATAAAATAAAACAGTTATATGTGGGTCGCAACAACTCACTTCACTTTGATACTGCTTAAGACTTATAACTTAAAACTCGACCTTAGGCACAGCCTGGATCTCAGCACTGTCTTCAAACTCAAGCAGGCTGGCATCTGCTGCATGGCCGAATGAAGCAGCAAAAAAGTTTTGCGGGAACGACTGTTTGTAAGTGTTGTATTGCATGACGCTATCATTGAACGACTGCCGGGCAAATGCCACCCGATTTTCCGTGCTGGTCAGTTCTTCACTCAGCTGCATCATATTCTCATTGGCTTTAAGATCCGGATAATCCTCCATCACCATATTAAAGCGACTGAGCGCGCCGGCGAGCTGACCTTCGGCCTGAGCCAGCGTTCCCATAACACCAGCATCACCAGGATTTTTCTTAGCAGCATCGAGACCGGTTGAAGCAGCATTACGTGCCGTGATTACCGCGTCCAGTGTCTCGCGCTCATGTTTCATATAACCCTTGGCAGTCTCGATCAGGTTCGGAATCAGGTCATAACGGCGCTTCAACTGCACCTCGATCTGTGCGAAGGCATTCTTATAACGGTTGCGCAGCGATACCAGCTGATTGAAGATATTGATGACATAAAAGATGGCAAGGCCGATTATGACCAGTGTGACTATCGTCGAAGTTTCCATTACTTGCTCCTTAGATTCTTGCGGTAATTTTCAATACAACTCACTATAGTTTATTTTTCATCGCCTGGAGCTCAGGAGCCCTTATCTATCTGCATGGCTTTTTCAGTTATCCTTTTATACAGCTGCACCACCTGCACAGCAAGATGCTGATACTCCGGATGACGGTCTATCAGCGGCGTGATCTTTCTGCCATCAGTTATCGCATGTTCCAGGAATTCCAGGTCTTCATCTAAAAGAGACTCCCCGGCATCGACTTTTTTCTCTATATCGAGAAGCCTGGGGAGACGCTGTTTCTCCAGTCTTTCCAGAAGGACTTCGATAAGTCCGGTATCCGATATCTCATTACTCATTGCTCACTCCTGATATTA